>WFUY01000064.1 GCA_015484715.1 Thermoflexales bacterium
CGTCAGATGTGTATAAGAGACAGCCCTTGTCCTCGAACTGGGGGCGTAGGCGGTCGGCGGCGGTGCGGATCAGGTCGGTCATAGCGGTGGGACGGGGGGCCAAGGGGATCTGGCCCGCTTCGGCCCGGGAGAGCTCTTCCAGATCGTGGACCAGCCGTTGGAGCCGGTTGACCTCCCGCTGCACGTCGAGGAAGGTGGCGGGCTCCATCGGAAGCACGCCGTCCACCAGCCCCTCCATGATGCCCTTGATGCTGCTGAGGGGGGTGCGCAGTTCGTGGGCTACGTCGCCGATGAGCTCCATCCGCCGCCGCTCCACCTGCTCCAGGGTCTCGGCCATGCGGTTGAAGGCCTGAGCCAGGGCTCCCAGCTCATCCTGGCTGGGGATGTGGACCCGCTCGTGGTAGTCGCCGGCAGCGATGCGCTGGCTGGCTTCCATCATCGCCTGGATGGGGCCGACGATGCGCCGGCTGGTGAAGAGGCTGACGGCGATCGCTGCCAGGAAGGCGGCCAGGGCAGCGACGGTGAGGACTTCGTTCACCGCTGCCCGAAAGTTAGCGTGGAGGTCGGCCACCAGCTCAGGGTTATCCCCCAGCGCCGTCTCCATCCGGGCGATGTGCCGGGTCAGGGCGGTGGGGGCGTGGAGCTCGGCCGTGCCGGCCAGCACCACTACCCCCACCACAACGATGAGCAGGTAGGAGAGGAAGAGCTTCCATCCCAGCCGCCGGTGGAGGCTTTCCCATTTCATCTCACACCGCCTCGTCCTCAAAACGGTAGCCGACGCCCCGCACGGTGACGATCAGCGTCGGGTGGGCCGGGTTGTCTTCCACCTTTTTGCGCAGGCGGCCAATGTGAACGTCCACCACCCGCTCGTCGCCGTAGTAGTCGTAGCCCCACACCTGCTCGATGAGCTGCTCCCGGCTCAGCACCCGACCCCGATGGCGGGCCAGGGCGTGGAGCAGGTCGAACTCGATGGGCGTCAGGTCGAGGCTTTCCCCGTCCTTCCAGGCCCGGCGGGCTTCGGGCTCGATGCGCAGACGGCGGAAGGCCAGCGTTGGTTCACCCGTCGTGATGCCCCGCCCCCGGCGTAGGATGGCCTTCACCCGGGCCACCAGCTCGCGTGGACTGAAAGGCTTCGTCAGGTAGTCGTCGGCCCCGATGGTGAGGCCCACGATCTTGTCCGTCTCCTCGGTCCTGGCGGTCAGCATCAGGACGTAGACGTCGGACTCCTGGCGCAACCGCCGGAGCACTTCCAGCCCGTCCAGGCCGGGGAGCATGATGTCCAGCACGATCAGGTCGGGCCGGAAGGTGCGGGCGGCCTTGAGGGCGGCGGGGCCGTCCGTGGCGATGTGGACCCCGTAGCCCTCCTGCTCCAGGTAGGCCCGCACCGTGTTGACGATGGTCGGTTCGTCGTCCACAACCAGGATCTTGGCTTTGGGCATAGCTTGGCTCCTCACAGGTAGCGCAGGAGCCACTCCGGCGTGAGTTGGATGAAGTAGCT
Organism: Thermoflexales bacterium; assembly: GCA_015484715.1. Taxonomy (GTDB): domain Bacteria; phylum Chloroflexota; class Anaerolineae; order S140-20; family S140-20; genus S140-20. Next base: position 1,499 of record WFUY01000064.1, read on the forward strand.
GTTGAGCACGGAGAAGGTTCCGCTGACCAGCAGGAGGCCCACGCCGGTCATCAGTGCACCGCTGGCGATCTCCACGGCCCGCAGGTATCGGTTGAGCCGCTTTAGCCAGCCGATGGCCCGCGTCAGCAGGGCTGCCGTCACCAGGAAAGGGGTGGCCAGCCCTAGGGCGTAGATGAGGATGAACCCCACCGCCCGAGAGGGCTCGGTGAAGGCGAGGGTCATCACGGTGCCCAGCAGCGGCCCGATGCAGGGTGTCCAACCGGCGGCGAAGGTGACGCCGAAGAGGGTCGAGCGGAGATGACCGGGTTCCATCCCCCCTCCCATCTCCACCCGGCGCGTCACGTTCAGGAAGGGGATGGTGATGATCCCCATCGTGTGCAGGCCGAAGAGGATGACGATGGCTCCCCCGACCTTGGCGATCCCATCGCTGTACTGTTGCAGGGTGCTGCCGAGGAGGGTCGTCGGCAGGCCGAAGAGGACGACGAAGATGAAGGTGAAGCCGCCGACGAAGGCCAGGGCGTGGCTGAAGACCCATCGTCGGCGGGGCAGGGGACCGTCGTCGGTGAGGCTGCTTCCCGACAGGTAGCCCAGGTAGACGGGCACCAGGGGCAGCACGCAGGGTGAGACGAAGGAAAGCAGCCCGGCCAGGAAGGCCAGGGGCACGGTGAGCGAAGGCATCAGACCTGTTCTCCTCCTGGTGGTTTGTGGGGTCTCGCTACCTGACCGTTGTCATTCTCCCGTAGGTCGCGCGGTGCCCGGCGACAGCGGTGGCTTAAGGGAACCTGCGGGAGGGTCCCTGGGAGTGGGTCCGGTAGCTCATTGTGGAGTTTCACTTCCAGCGGACGGCCGCTTCGGTCCAGACCTCGGCCTGGCTGTTCGTGGGGTCGTTGTTCTCGATGATGACGCCCCGCCGCACCCGCTGCCCGCGCACGTCGTGGTAGCCGGCGTCGAAGATGACGCGCAACAGGGCGATCTTGCCCGGGGGGATGACCCGGGCCGAGAGTTCCGCCGTCGTGCAGCCGCAGGTCGTGTAGATGCGGCTGATGGTCAGGGGGGCGTCGCCCACGTTCTTCAGCACGAA
>WFUY01000065.1 GCA_015484715.1 Thermoflexales bacterium
ATCTTTGCTTGTGTAACTCACCTTCTCAAGAATGCTCATAAGCCCTAGCAGCAGGAACTCCCGGAGCGTCTCATCTTCAACCCGCAGGATTTCCTCCTTGAAAAAGAGAATCTCTTCAAGGATCGCAGGGTCGTAGGCTAACCGGATAATCTGTATGTCTTGGGGGGCAGAGAGAGCAGGGGGATGGAAAGGCGTGGACAACAGCCGCTCGATCTCCGATCGCAAGCGGGACAGATCGTACATCTCTGAGCCACGGAGCTTCACCCGGGCGACGAAAACGGCTACCGGCAGGATGTCAATACCCCACGCTCCGAAGCCCATCTGCTTGGCAACCAAAGGGGTTGTGCCGCAACCGACGAAGGGATCAAAGACCCGATGGCGGTCCGGGTCCGCCTTGAACTCGCGTAGAAAGAGCTCGACAAGCCGGAAAGAGAAACCCTCTTTGTACTGGAACCACCGATGAATGGGCGCAGTTTTATTGGGCACATAGGTAACCAACTGACGCAAGCGTAGCCGTTCCTCAAAGTAGGGGAGATAACGTGCCTCAAGCGCCTCACGGGCTTGGGTTGCACCCTGGGTAGCTGATTGTTCCGCAAACCGTTGAATCACGGTAGACACCAGGAACCTCCTGCTTCATCGGCCCTGGAAGGGCTCCCTGCAGCCGATGGAATTGTAAGGGAAGAAGCGAGGAGTGTCAAGGCAAGAACAACGGGGTAGTCAGCCCATCCCATCGGCCGGGGGAACCAACCCCGCTGACTGTCCGATGGAGATGGACCACTACCCCGCGTTCTACCGTGCCGTCTCTCCGGGCTCAGCCTACCGCCGTCGAGAGCTCGCCAACCAGCGCATCCAGGGCATCCAGGTCCATGTAGGACCCCTTCTGCAGCAGGGACTCCACCTTCCCGCTCAACCAGCGCCGCTCCTGAGCGGTCAGGTCCTTGGCCGTGATGACGATCACCGGGATGGTCGCGATCTGAGGGTCCTCCTTCATCGCCGTCAGGACGGCGAAGCCATCCATCCCCGGCATCATCAGGTCCAGCAGCACCAGGTCGGGCCGCTTCTCGCGGATGAGCTGGAGGCCCTGGCGACCATCATAGGCTTCGTAGATCTGGTAGCCGCCCTTGGCCTGGATGATCCGCCGCAGCAGGCGGACGGCATCGGGCTCATCGTCAATGATGGCCACACTCCGCACCCGGTCGTCCAGCCGTTCCAGCGAGGCCAGAAGCCCCTCTTCCTTAAGGACAGCCGGCCCTGGCTCGGCGACCATTTCCGAGGGCAGTTCCAGGCTGTGGACCCACTCCTCGTCCAGCAGGTGCTTCTCCACGGGAAAGGTGTGACCCGAGCAGTTGACGACGACGATCTCATCCTTACGGATGATCCCCTTCTGGATCAGCTTGAAGAGACCGGCGAAAGCCATAGCGGCAGCCGGTTCCATAGAAAGCCCTTCCATTCGGGCCATCACCCGCATCGCCCGGAACGCTTCTTCGTCGGTGACCTCTTCGAAGGCCCCTCCGTGCTCCAGCACGACGCGCCGCAGGAAGGGATAGGCCGGTCCTGGATTACCCGTCGCCACCGTAGCGATGAGGGTCTGCGGGTTGAGCACGGGCTCCACCTCGGCTAGCCCCTTGCGGAAGGAATGGACCATCGGGGCGCAGCCGGTCACCTGGATGCTGGCCAGCTTGGGCAGGTTGGGGATCAGCCCCATTCGGTAGAGTTCCTCGAAGCCCTGCCAGACGCCGACAGGGCCGAGGCCCCCGCTGACGGCCTGGATGTACCAGTCGGGGGCCCGCCAGCCCAACTGCTCGGCGATCTCGTAGGCGATGGTCTTCATACTTTGTCGGCTGGCAAAAGCGCGGATGCCTCGATCCAGGTAGAGCCCTTTGTGCTGAGCAAAGCGGGCCGCCACTTCCTTGGTCTGATCGTAGGTCGCCGTAACCTTGATCACCTCCGTGCCATAGAGGGCAACCTCGCGCATCTTGTCGGCCGGCACCGTGCTGGTGACAAAGGCCCAGAGCTTGATGCCGGCCAGGGCTGAATAGGCCGAGTAGGAGATGGCAACATTTCCCGTCGAAGCCAATACACCCTCTGTGATCCCGTTCTCCTTCATAAGGGAGATAGCCAGAGAAGCCTGACGATCCTTAAAGGAGCCCGTCGGTCCCTGCCGTTCGTCCTTCACGTAGATGTAGGGATGCCCTAGCATCATTCCCAGATGCTGGCTGTGGAGCAGCGGTGTTCCGCCTTCCCCCATCGTCACGATGTTCTCGTCGTGGAGCACCGGGAGCAGTTCCCGATACCGCCACATGCTGGTAAAGGGGCGGCTCTCCAACAGTTGGCGCAGACGGGGGGCCAGAGCGTCGTAATCGTACTCGACGTCCAGCCAGGCGTGGCTGCAACGAGGGCAGGCTGTTACGAGCCCTTTGTAAAGGAAACGATGGCCGCATTGCGGGCACTTCAGCCAAAAGTGATTCTTGCCCATGGCTTCTTTGACTCCTTCCTTCCGCGCGCACTTTTGGGGGATAAGGTCCAGTTGCCGGTAGATCCCGCCTCGGCGGGGTGGAAGCACAACGATGCTACCCTTTCCCACCTCGGCGGGGACCTACGCCTGCTCTTGGGACCGGGATTGGTTAGCCGTCAACCGGGCCAAAGCCTCAGCCACATCCTCGAGCAGCTCCTCCTGCTGAAAGATCCCTTTCTGCAACAGAGAGATGGTGCGTCCTGCAAGCCGTTGGCGATCCTCTTCGGAGAGGTCCTTCGCCGTCACCACGATGATAGGGATATCCCGAGTAGAGGGATTGGCCTTAACCGCCTCCAACACGGCGAAGCCATCCACCTCCGGCATCATCAAGTCCAAGATGACCAGATTAGGACGCTCGGCCTGGATCAGGGCGATGCCGTCAGCACCGTTGCTGGCCTCCAGCACCATGCACCCCTGCCCCTCCTCCAGGATGCGGCGCAGCAACTGGATGTCGTCAGGGTTGTCGTCAATGATCAGGACTTTCTCTTGGGCTTGTCCGTCTAGCCGGGACAGCGCATTGAGCAGTTCGTCTTCCATAATCGGCTTGACCAAGTAGTCAGCAGCCCCCAAGCTGAAGCCCCGACCGGTATCACCCACGATGCTGCAGATGATCACGGGAATGTCCCGGGTCTCCGGCGTGGACTTCAATTCCTGGATTACACTCCAGCCATCCTTGCGCGGCATTAGGATGTCCAGGATGATAGCATAGGGCTTCAGGTTCATCGCCCACTGGAGTGCCTGTTGACTCTCTGTCAGGCCAACGACCTGGTAATCACGCTTGTCCAGATAGCGCTTGTAGAGGGTGATGACGCTCTCGTCGTCATCCACCACCAGGATCAGCTTCTTCCCCACCTCTACGGCCACATCCTCGCCCTCAGAAGGCTCCTCCTCCTGCTTGGGTCCACGGATGGGCAGCGTGAAGTAAAAGGTCGAACCCTTCCCCAGTTCGCTCTCCACCCAGATCTGCCCGCCGTGCATCTCGACGAAGTGGCGGCTGATGGGCAGCCCCAGGCCCGTTCCCGCGTAACGGCGTGTCGTAGAGGCATCCACCTGGGTGAACTCCTGGAAGATCTCCTCGTGCTTCTCCGGCGGGATACCGATCCCGGTGTCCTCGATGCTGATGGTCACGTAGCGGTCGTCGGCCTGGGCTCGCAAGCAGATGTATCCCTCTTCGGTGAACTTGGCCGCGTTGGAGAGCAGGTTGAGCATCACCTGACGGATCCGCTTGCCGTCGGCGATGATGGTCGGCAGGTCCTCGGCAACTTCCTTGCGCAGCTCGATGGACTTGTCCTTGACCAGCGCCTTGGCCGTCGCCATCACGCCTTCGATGATGTCGTAGAGGTTGACCTCCTCGAAGACCAGCTCCATCCGACCTGCCTCGATCTTGGAGAGGTCCAGGATGTCGTTGATCAACCCTAGCAGGTGTTGACCACTGTTGTGAATCGCTTCCAGGTCTTGCCGCTGCAGGTCGGTGAGGGGACCATCAATGCCCTTGAGGATCACCCGCGAGAAGCCGATGATGGAGTTCAGCGGTGTCCGCAACTCGTGGGACATATTGGCCAGGAACTGAGACTTCAGCCGATCCACCTCGCGCAGCTTCTCGGCCACCCGCTTCTGCTCGTCGTAGAGGCGAGCGTTCTCGATGGCGATGGTGATCTGGTCCGCCACGAGTTGAAGCACCGCGACCTCGTCCTCACCGAAAGCTTCGGGGTCGGTGCTCTGCACATCCAAGGCTCCGATGACGCGGCCTCCCAGGATGAGAGGGATGGCCAACTCGGCCCGGGTATCAGGCAGGAGTTCGTTGCGGAAGTGAACCCGGTCCTCGCCCACGCGGGCGACGCGGGGCTGCCCATAACGGGTCACCCAGCCGATCACCGAGTCGCTGCCCACCTCCAGAGCATGTCCTCGCTCCAGCAATATCCTGCCGATCTCACCGGTGCTGGCCTGGAGTTCCGCCCACCGCCCCGTCTCGTCTATCAGGAAGATCTGAGCGTGGTAGTAGCCGAAGTGGTCGCGGATCAACTCGACGACGGCCGGCAGCAGTTGCTCGCGCTCCAGGATGGAGGTGGCCGAACGCCCCACCTTGGCCGCTGCCTCCAACTGGACGGCCCGCCGTCGGGTCTCCTCCAGCAGGCGCCGGTTCTCCAAGGCTACCGATGTCTGGGCCGCCACAACCTCGTAGAGCCGGATCTGACGTTTGGAGAAGCGGTAGGGATAGTTTTGGGCAACCAGCAAAGTCCCTACCAGCTGCTGCCCCGTCTGCATCGGCACGAAGACGACGGCCCGCTTTCCCAACTCTGTCAACATCTCCCGCAGCGGCTCCGTAATCCGGGTATCGCGGGCCACATCCTCGACCACAACCGTACGACCGGGAGCGAGCAGGCGATCTAGTCCATACAGGTCCATCGGGATCCGATCGCCCAGCGGGGCTTCGGTCCTCTCCCGAATGCCCTTGACCGCAACCCGCTCCAGCCATAGGGCCTCCGGCGGTCCACCCACCAGGAAGATGCTGGCACTGTCCACATCCGGCTCCTGCAGAAAGGCCAGCGCAGCCGCCAGCACCTCTTCCACCGTCTGGGCCTCCAGCAGTTGCCGGCTGATGTCATAGTAGGTCTGGGTCTCTTCCAGCGCCTCCGTAGTCTGCCGGAAGAGCTGCAGGTTGTCCAGGGTCACCGCGATCTGGTCGGCCAGGGTGCGGAGACGTCGGACGTGACGTTCCGGGAACTCGGTGAGTGGCGCCGAACTGCTGAAGGAGAGGAATCCCAAGGAGCGGCCTCGGGCGAGCAGGCCCAGCGTGACCATTCCCCGGGTGCCGCTGTTGTGCATCACCTCCCGCACCTCCTCGGGCATAGAACAGGTGGGATCGTCGGCATCGGTGTAGATGACGACTGCTTCGGGCTCGCCCAGGACCATCCTCGCCGTCTCCCGATCGGTGATGGGAAAATCGGTGAGGGTCGGCAGCGGGATCCGCTGGCCCGTGCCCAGGGAGAGGACGTGAATGTCGGCAGCCGTCGGCTCTCCGGCCTCGTCCCAGCGGGTAATCAGGCTGATGGAGATGCTGCCGGCCTCCGGGATCAGAACCTCGGCCAACTCCGCCGCACCTTCTAGGATGCTTTCGATGGACTGGGCCTCCCCCACCCGCCGGCTGGCCCGATAGAGGGCCTCGGTCTCCACCAGGCTGGTCTGGGTCTCCTGGAAGAGCCGGACGTTCTCGATGGCGTTGGCCAACTGGTCGGCCATCAGTTGGATGGTGGCGACGTCGGCCCGGGAGAAAGCCTCGGTCTGATCGGACTGGATGGTCATCGCGCCGATCACCCGCCCCCGGCTGATGAGGGGCAGGGCCATCTCCGAGCGGGTGTCGGGCAACAGCGGGTTGATGAAGCGCACCCGTTCCTTGCTCACGTCCAGGGCCACGCGGGGCTCTCCGTGGGCCGTGCACCAGCCGATCATCGAATTGCCGCCTACCTGCAGCCGGTGTCCACGCTCCACCATCCGACGGCCAGCCTCTCCGGTTCCGGCCCGCAACACCGCCCACGACCCCGTCTCGTCCAGCAGGAAGATGCCCGCATAGTAGAGGCCAAACCGCTCTTGGAGCAGGCTGATCGTCCGCTCCAGCAGCTCGTCCAGGTCCAGAACGGCGGTGGTCACCCGGGCGACCTCGGCCGCGGTCTCCAGTTGCAGCCGTCGGCGCTCCACTTGGGCGAAGGATCGGGCGTTCTGCAGCGCGATCGCCGCCTGGACGGCCAGGAAGGAGAGGGTCTCCACGTGCTCCTCGGTGAAGTAATGCTTCTCGGTATGGGTACAGAAGATGACCCCGATGGCCTCCTGTCCCATCATCTGCATCGGAATTCCCACCAGGGAGTGCATCCCCGACTCCAGAGCACCCGGGTTCACGTCGGGATCGGCCTCGACATCGGGGACGACGAGGGGGCGACCGCTGCGGGCGATCTTGTCGGTGAAGCCTCCCCGACGGGGGTAGATGACCGGCGAGGAGGCCAGCCGCTCCGGCGCGTCGGCCGCGGCGGCCCGACGATAGCGACCCAGGTCCTCATCGTAGACGAAGACCGTGGTCAGGCTGGCCTGGGTCAGCTTCTGAGCCGCTTGAGCAACCCGCTCCATCACCTCCTCCAGCGAGGCGATGGAGGAGAGGGCAAGCCCGGCATCGTAGAGGTCCTGCAACTGACGGGCCCGACGCCGCGTCTCGTGGAAGAGGCGGGCGTTCTCGTGGGCAACGGCCACCTGAGCAGCAACCTGCTGGAAGAGGGCCAGGTCATCCTGGGTGTAGAAGCCGGCCTCTGCATAGCCCACGCTCAGCACCCCTAGTTGGCGCCCGTGGGTTCCCAGGGGGACGAAGATCGCCGAGCGAACGCCCGTCTGGAGGAGATAGCGGCGGTCTTGGTGGTTCGACCCCATCTCTTCCGACGAGAGGGCGAGGTCTTTCAACAACAGAGGACGACCGCTCTGCAACACCTCTCCCATCAGGCTATCCTCGACGGGGAAGGTCTGCACCGCGTGGAAGGCTTCCTTCCCTAGAGGGATCAGCCGGCAGTGCTCGGAATCCCGCTGAGGGTCGTAGAGGGCGACGTGGAGCTGGTGGAAAGGAAGGATGCGGCCCAGTTCCTGACTCAAGATACGGAAGAGTTCATCCCGATCCAGGGCCGTGCTCAGGCGGGCTGTGATCTCGTTCAGGAGGGCCAGCCGGCTGGCCTGGGTCTGGGTTTTCTCGAAGAGGCGGGCGCTCTCCAGAGCCTGGGCAACCTGATCCACCACCGCCTCTACGATGGCGATGTCATCCTCATCCCATTCCCGGGCCTCATCGGGCTCGAAGAAGTCCAGCGCCCCGATCACCTGATCGCGCAGCTTAATGGGCACAGCCAGGGCTGCCTTGGGGCGTTCATCTCCGTTCTTCCCGCCAACTACTTCGTCGTCGGCCTCGGAGAGGATCAGCAGGTCCTCCCGCTCCACCGCCAAGGCCATCTCCGGTCGCCAGACGTCGGCAGCCGTGATGCCGTCGGGGCCCAGGAAGTAGCCTGTCGGACGCTGACGATGGGCTGTGTACTCCTCCCAGGCCTCACGGATGTAACGCTGGTGAACCCGGCTGACCTCCTGCAGGGCCTGCTGGGTCTGCTCGAAGAGACGGGCATTCTGAATGGCCGCGGCCAACTGGTCGGCCAGAGCCTGGAGGATTGTGACATCCTCGTCGGTGAAGGCAGCGACCTGGGTGGACTGGATGGTCATCGCACCGATCACCTGCCCCCGGCTGATGAGGGGCAGGGCCATCTCCGAGCGGGTATCGGGCAGGTAGGGGTTCTCAAAGCGTATGGCCTCCTTCCCCACGTCTAGGGCCACCCGGGGCTTTCCGTGGGCCGTGCACCAGCCGATCATCGAGTTGCCCCCCACCTCCAGCCGGTGACCGGCCTCGATCTGCGCCCGGCCGGCCTCGCCGGTGCCCGCCCGCAGCACCGCCCACTGCCCGTATTCATCCACCAGGAAGATACCGGCATAGTAGAGGTCAAAGCGCTCCCTGATCAACTCCACCGACTGAGAGAGCAATTCATCCAGGTTCAGGGTGGCACTGGCCGCCTGGGCGATCTCCGTCACCGTCTGGAACTGGAGTGCCCGACGCTGCGTGTCCTCCAGTAGGCGCAAGCTCTCCGTGACCGGTGCTGCCAACGGTCCCAGCGCCCGATAGAGCCGCTCCTCTTCCTCACTGAATCGGTGGGGCTCATCCCAGGGAATGGCCAGGATACCAATCCGACGCTCCCGGGTCACCAAGGGGATGACAACCAGCGCTCGCACCCCCAGTTGCAGGGCCACATCCCGGGTAGTCTCATCCACCTGCTCGGCCGCCTCCATATCCTCGATCAGGTAAGGGATCTGGGGATCCGCCAGGAAGAGCTGGGTGAAGGGGAAATCGGCCAAGTAGAGCCGAGTACCCACGGGAAAGGGAGGATCACCCTCGCGCTGCCAGTGGGCGGCCAGGATGCCCCACTCCGGTTGCTCCGCCTCATTCGGGTCGAAGAGGTAGAGGCTGGCGGCCGACGCCCCTGCCTCGATGGCCGGTTGGGCCGCACACTCCAGCAGTTCCTCCAAGGAAGAGGCAGCGACCAAGGAGCGGCCAACCTGATAGAGGACCTCGGTCTCGCGCCACCCTTGCTGAACCCGCTCGAAGAGACGCATGTTGGCCAGCGTCACGGCTGCCTGATCGGCCATCGCCTGGTACAGGGAAAGCTCCCGCTGACTGAAGGTATAGGGATGGCTGTGTTCGGCGAAGATGTAGCCCAGGACCTGTCCCCGGCGCACCATCGGGACGGCGATGAAGGCCACCCCCCCGATATTTTCCATATAGATTCGCTCCTCCTCGGTGAGGCGGGGATCGGTGCGCACATCGGTCACCACGAAGGTTTCTGGAGCACGGAGGAACTTCTGTATCGTAGGGTAGGTTTCGATGGGATAGCGGTAGTGCAGGCCCAGCTTTCGCCTCTCCGGGTCCACGTCGCCGATGGCCATCACCTCCGCCCACTGAGGGAGCCCATCCTCTCCGTAGGTATCGCAGAGAACCACGCTACAACGGTCAACGCCTGTGGCCATCAAGCGCTCTGCCAGGAGATCGGCCACCTCCTGGGGGGTCAGGGCGAGGGCCAGGGCCCGGCTGGTCTCCAGGAGCAGGTCTGTCTCCTCCAGAGCGGCCTGGGTTTCCTGGAAGAGTCGAGCATTCTGCACCACGATACCCATCTGGCGGGCGATGGTGGAGACCGTGCCGATCTGCTCCGGCGTGAAGGGGGGATGGCCGACGGGGGCGGAGACCTCCAGCACCCCCACCACACGCTCTCGGGTCAGCAAGGGGGCGTAGACGGCCGTCTCCGCCCGGGAGAGTTGGGCCAGGTGGCGGGCTGTTCCCCGGGCACGGGTCTGAACCTGGTCAAGGACCTGGGTCTTCTGCTCCCGAACGGCTGCCTCCATACCGGGATTCTCTGAGAGAGGGAAGACGAGGGCCTCCTCAGACGTGTGGGTATGGCCATCGGGTCCCCACAAGCAGCCCACCCGCAGGTGCTCGCCATCTTCCTCGAGAAGAAAGATGCCGCACATCCTGTTCAGCGCCAGGGCCGTCTGTCGGGCAATGGAATCGAGGGCCTCCCGGAGGTCGAGGGTCGTCGTAGCCGTCTGGAGGATTTGGTTGAGCAGGACCATCTGCTCGGCTGTTCCTTGGAAGTCGGCCAGGAGCTGGCGGTTCTCCAGCGTGGCCGCAGCCTGTCCGGCCAGCGTCCAGAGGGCGTAGACCAACCCTTCATCATACGTGGAGGGGACCTCCCGTCCTACGAGAATGGCACCCAACCACCGCCTCTCCACCGTCATCGGGACGATGATGAAGGAGTGCAGTTCGGAGGCGAGCATCATCGCCCGGATGGTCTCATTCAACCGGGGATCCGTCCCCACATCGGAGCAGATGAAGACCTGGTCAGGCTGCATAGCCTCACGCAGAGGGTAATCGGCCAGCGGGAAACGGGTGCCGTAGGGAACCTGAGAGGGCTCACCGCTCCGCTTCCATCCCTCGCGCATCTCGATCTCAACCGGCTCACCAGACGGATCCGCCCGGAAGAGAAAGAGCCGGCCCACATCCACGTCACAGGTCGCGATGAAGTCCATCAGAGCCCGTCCCACCTCAGCCATATCGGCGGCCAGGCTGATCGCCCGACTGGCCTCGTAGAGGCGACGGCTCCGATCCGAGGAGACGGCAAGCGCCTTCCGCAGCGCCTCCAACGGCTGCTGCAGGGCCTCACGCTGCTCCCCCTCGTCTATCCCAGCGACGATGGACAGGAGCCGGTCGAGGAGGTCTTGTGGGTGGGCTGAGTGGGTTGAGTCGGCCATTTTTCCCCTCACCTGTACCTCAGAACTCTGAACTTCCTATCTTGTCCTCGGCTCACCACACCAGGACGAGGACTCCGGGACTACCTCTCCGAGCCTCCATTTCCAAACTCTGGGCTTTGGACTCCCAAGCGGATCGCCGCGTGGGTGGTCCCTAACGCCTGGCTGATCTCCTGAAGGGCGGTCTGCAGGATCGTGTCCACATCGGTGGCGGCACGCACCTTGGTGGTGATCTCCCGGATCAGCCGCTCGCGGCGAGCCCGCCTCTGAGCCTCTTCGAAGAGACGCTGGCGCTCCAGAGCGACGGCAGCCTGTCCGGCCAGGGCCTCGTAGAGCCGCCTCTCCCGCTCGCTGAACTCGTAAGGCCCCTCCAGGGATTCGACCAGCAGCCAGCCTAGCAGCCGCTCACCGACCAGCATGGGGATGGCGATGAACGCCCTAATCCCCAGGATGTCTAGGAAGATGTGGCGGGAGACCTCGTCCATCTCTGAGGCGGTCTCCACGTCGGAGATGACCAGAGGATCCTGGCCGATCCGGTCTATTAAGGGGATCTGAGAGGCGTTCCAGCGGTTTCCAACCACAGCCGGCCGTTCCACCCCCGGCTCCCACGCAGCGACGATCTCTACTTCCCGTTGGTCCGGCGGGCTGCCAGGATCTATCAGGGCCAGGACGCAACGGCCAATCTCCGGTGTGACGATGTGATCGGTGAAGGCCCGCAACACGTCCTCGGGCGTCTGGGCCACAGCGATGGCCCGGCTGGCCCGGTAGAGAACCTCCGTCTCCGCCAACGCCTCCTGGGTCTTGAGGAAGAGCCGAGCATTCTCCACGGCGACGGCTGCCGAAGCTGCCAGAGCCTGGAGCAAGGAGAAGTCCGCCTCGGTGAAAGGAGCACCATTGGCGTCACGTCCTGCCAACAAGATGCCCCGCACCTGACCGTGGTAGACGATAGGCAAGCCCAACAGCCGCTTGAGGGGGAAGTGCTCCGGCGGCAGACCGACGGAACGGGGGTGCTTCGAGATGTCGTCCAGCCGGACCGCCTCCCCCTCGAGGATGGCGGCCAACACCCCTTTGCCCTCGGGCCGACCCGACAACTGGAAGCGATCGAGGTCCACGCCGGCCGTCTTGAAATAGACCGGCTGGTCCGGATCGGGATGGAAGATCAGGATGCCGCTGTAATGGGCCTCCACCAGATTCCGAGCCTCTTCTGCCAGCTTCTCCGCCAACGGCTCCAAGTCCAGTTCAGTGCTGACGACCCGCGTCGCCTGGTAGAGCTTGTCCAGATCTCGGGCCCGCTGCTGAGTCTCCTCGAAGAGGCGGACCCGCTCCAGGGCCAGGGCCATCTGACCGGCGATCAGCCGCAGGGGAGGAAGATCGGTTTCGGTAAACACCCCGGGCTGGGTGCTGGCAAGGTTGAGGGTGCCGATGACCCGTTCACCGACCTGGAGGGGAAGGATCGCCCGGGAGCACAATCCCTGGGCAAGGATGTGCTCGTCCTCGACAAAGGAAAGCTGCTGGCGGAGATCGTCGTCTATCCACGGCTCGCCGTGGGTGAGGACCCACCCAGGGCCGGTGCCCTCTACCGGGAGTCGGGCACCCCTCTGGGCAAAGGGAGTCCTTTCCCCGCTCACCTCCACGGCGAAGAGGATGTACTCGGACTCCCCCGGTACGTAGATGGTCAGGGCGAGGGTGTCCACGGGCACCAACTGCCGGAGGTGCCCGGCGATGACGGGGAGTTCCTCTACCAAACTCTCGCTGGTGTTGATGACCGCGGTGATCTCGCGCAAGGCGTGCTCGTGGCGGGCGCGGGTCTGGACTTCCTCGAAGAGACGGGCATTCTGCAAGGCGATGGCCGCCTGGCTGGCCAGGAAGGTGAGCAGGTTCTGCTCGTGCTCGCCAAACTGACCGGGCTGCTCTCCATTGGCGAAGACCACACCGATGCGACGCCCGCCCACCTGGATGGGGACGCCGACGAAGGAGCGGACCCCTGCCTCTACGACGTGAGAGGCAACCCGAGGATCCAGACGGACGTCTTCGACCAGGACAGGCTCGCCTGTACGATGGATCGTCTCGGTCATCCCACCAGGGCGAGGCTCCTGGAAAAGGCCCTCAGCATCGAGGTGAGTCTCCCCCAGGCTAAAGCGGTAGGTGTAACGCTGCGTCCCCTCATCCCAGTAGTAGACCGCCGCGCTGGACGCCTCGAGGAGTTCCCGAGCCCCATCGGCCACCGTCTGGAGCGCTTCTTCCAGGTCCAGGGTGGCGCTAAGGGCCATACCCAACTGGTAGAGCTGGCGGACCTCACGGGCGTGTCGTCGGGTCTCTTCGAAGAGCCGGGCGTTCTGAAGGGCGATGCCTGCCTGGGCAGCGAAAGCCGCCAGTCGGTCAGCGTGCTCCTGGGTGAAGAAGCCCGGTGTCGCACTATCCACGTTCAGGAGGCCGATGATCTCCCCCCGAACCTGGATGGGCGCTCCCACGTAGGAGCGGATCCACTCCGAACCGGGTAGGAGACGCCAGTCGGGATCGGAAGCCGTGTCCGGGATGACGATGGGACGGCCTGTCTCTGCCATCTTGCGCAGGGTGTTGAGGGTATCCCGAGGAACCCGGCGCTCACGCAGGAGCTCCACAAACTGGAAGCGCTCGTAACCCCGGCGCCCCACGACCCGCACCTCGTCTCCCTCGATGAGCATCAGGTTGCTAGCATCGCCGGGGACGACCCGGCTGATCTGCTCCAGGATGCGTTGGACCAGATCGTCGAACTCCAGGGTGCTGCTCAGGGCCACGGCGGCCTCCCGCAGCGCTTCGGAGACTTGGCGCTGATCCCGCTCGGCCTCCAGAAGCCGGGCGTTCTCCAGAGCCAGGGCCATCTGGTCGGCCACGGCGGCGACCATCGCCACCTCTTCGTCGGTCCAGCGGCGGGACTCCTCTGTCGCCTGCAAGTCCAGGACACCGATTACCTCGCCGCGCAGCTTGATGGGGACGGCTAGGACAGAACGGGCCGGCAGCGCAGAGCGACCATCGGTTCCGTCGTCCCGATTCCCCTCCTGTCCATCCCCGCCCAGTAGCTCCGCTTCCAGGTCTGTCAAGACCACAGGGCGCTCCTGAGCCAGGGCTATCTCCATTTCGGGAGACCACGCTCTCTCCAGAGGGGGCACGCCCAGGCGGCGGTATTCCGCGCTGAGGTCTCTGCGCTGCCGGGTGAACTGCTCCCACGCCTGGGCCAGGTAGTAGCGGTGCAGGGTCTGCACCTCCTCCAGGGCCCTCTGGGTCTCTTGGAAGAGGCGGGCATTCTCGATAGCGATGGCGATCTGGTCGGCCAAAGTCTGGAGGACCGCCACGTCTTCCTCGCTGAAGGCGGCCTCTCGGGTGCTCTGGATGTCCAGGGCTCCGATCACCCGGTCTCCCACCCTGAGGGGGAGAGCCATCTCCGAGCGGGTGTTGGGCAGGTCGGGATTGTCGAAGTGAACGGCATCCTCACCCACGTCCAGGGCAATGCGGGATTCTCCGGCGTGGGTGACCCAGCCGACGATGCCTTGCTCACCCACGCGCAGCTTGTGCCCCCGGGCCAACATACGCTGTCCGCCCTCGCTGTTGGCCGCCTGGAGCACGGCCCACTCGCCGGCCTCGTCCACCAGGAAGATACCGGCGTGGTAGAAGCCGAACCGCTCGCTGATGAGGTTAACCGCCCGATCCAGCAGAGCTTGCAGATCGAGCAGCGAACTGACCGCCCGGGCCAACTCGGCGGTAGCCTCCAGGTAGCGAGCCCGGCGCTCCGTCTGCTGATGGAGTTCCCGCAGCTCCTGGTGGCGTTGGTGAAGGTCCTCGAAGAGGTGGGCATTCTCCAGGGCCACGGCGACCTGCCCCACGATGCCCTCCAGGGCCTCGATCTCCTCGTCGGGGAAGGGGAGAGGCTGGGTGCTGTGCACATCCAGCACGCCCAGGAGCCGCTCCCCCACCTGGAGGGGCAGCGCCAACTCCGCCCGGGTCTGGGGTAGGAAGCGATCGTTGGGCTGAAGAGGGCGTCCGTTGGGGCTGTATGGCCCTTCCTCGCCGAGGACGAGCATCTGGCGGGCCCGTTGGGCGAAGGCGGCGGCGACGACGGTGGAGCCGTCCAAGGGCAGGCGATGCTCTTCCTGCTTCATACGATCGGCAGCTTCGCCGGCCGCCTCCGTGAGGACGGCCCAACGCCCTTCAGGGTCGAGGACGTAGAAGCCGACGTGGTAGTAACCGAAGCCGGTCTGGATCAACTGGACGGCCGGCCATTGGATCAGGCCGGGCTCGAGGGCTGCCGTGACCACCCGGCTGATCTCGGCCCCCGTCTGGATCTGCCCGATCCGCCGGCGCAGGTCCCGGTTGGCCTGCTGAAGGGAACGGGCGAAGAGCCAGGTGGAGAGGGCCAGCACGTAGAGGACGATGACGCTTAGGGCAAGCGCGATGGGATTGATCGTGATCCCAGGCATACCGGCGATCACGATCGCCCGGGCCAGGATGGCCAGAGTGACGATCATCGCCCAGGCTATGGCGGCTGCCGGGGTGAGCAACAGCCCTGCAGCTGTGATGGGCACGGCGTAGATCACCAGCTCAGGCCCGGCCACTAGGAAGCCCGGAGGCGAGGCAACCGTGACGTAAAGGGTGATTACAGCCAACAGGAAGTGGATAGCAATACCTGTGTAGCCTCGCCGGTTTAGTCGTTCCAGCCCGACTAAGACAAAGGCTAGGAGAAGATTTAGTCCACCGATAAGCCAGAAACCCGACTGACCGAGCAGGGCTGCTCCGAAAGAAAGCACCGTTGCAATGATAGAAGCTACAGTAATTCCCCGAATCAGGATGCTGAGGAGCAGCCGAGCTCGAGGTATATCTCCTTCTTGCACAGTCAGCATTTCTAGCAATCTTTTCCACATAGCTTCCCTCTCCTGCTCCCGTCCAATCCTGGTCAGGGATGCTCGGTTTCGCTGGGAAAACGCCTAGTACCTCACCAAACAGACTTTAATAGACCATTTACAAAGTAGTCGTCTCCCATCCGTTCGATCCATTCCCGAATCCGCTACAGCTACTCGCTTCAAAGCGGACTGCTGTCAACGGATTAGGGGGAGCGGATTGAACGGAGAGGAGTGCTCCCATTGGAGATGACCCAACCGTTCATTTTGATGAAGTACTTTAGCGCCAGGCCTCATACATCGCTATCGCACTCAGGAACGTGGAACGAACGATGTAAGTAGGACAATACAACCCCTTGGCGATCCAAAGTGCTGGCAGCTTCTCATCAGCCTCTAGAGCCCTGTAGAGATAGGCAATTCCACACCGGACTACTTCAGAAGACACTTTTCCTCCAGCCTTGGCATAAGCTAGGAGCCCCTGTAAGGCTAAAGCCGTTTCCTCGGCTGTACTGAAAGTATAAAATCCCCATCCCCCATCAGGACGCTGGGTTTCTTCTATCCACCGAATACTCGCTTCCACCCAACGGTGTTCGATAGGAGCAACGGCAAAGATCACTTGGGTCGTTGCATAGTAAGGCGAGATGTGCCATTTGTCAAACCAGTAGGCCCCATTGATCCTTTGCGATTGCAAATAAGCCAGCAATTTCGCTTCGACCTCCTCCTGCCGCCGATGGGGAAAGGCTGTTAGGGCCTCCAGGACGTGGGCATTCACTCCCACACTACTGTCCATCTCGTAAGGATAGCACTCGAAATATGCCTCCCGTTCATATAAGTCAAAGACACTCGAGTCTACATCAAACCCATACTGCTTCAAGAGCAAGTACCCCACAGACGTATCATCGAGGTCCTTTAACGGGCTTTCAGCGGAGAAGCCCAACCCCTCGTCGCCCCAGGCTTTATAGAGGTACTGAAGGTGAGGATACGCCACCGAAGCAACTTGGGTTAGCAATCCAGCCTGATAGAGATTATAAAGCACCCAGTTTTTCTCGAAGAGTTCAAAAGGAAACCCAAAAGGCACACTGTACCCCCCATACAATTGAATGAGACGGTCCAAGTATGTAAAGGCTGCTTCATCGTAGGTCATACTGGCGAAGTAAGCTGTGCTAGACACTGCGTTAGCGATAGAGCCATTAGGAAGCTGTAATGCTCTGCGAGTCCGAGATAGGTCTAGATGATTCCCCAAGAACTCCAGCGAGAAGGAGATGGTGCTTTTAGGCGAGTAGATCATCGTTGGCGGTATCCGCCGCAACCGCTCGAGACGCATCCGCTGCGCCTCCGTCATCCAGCCGTTCAAAGGTAATCCCAGCCGCCCCCCTTCCTCCAACAAGGTGGGGACAATGACCTCAAATCCCACAGTGAGATGGGGAACTCCCTGAACCAACGGCCACGTCTTCTCCAGATAAGCCAGCCCTCGCCCAATTGCCCGACCGTTCCCCGCGCGCGGGCTGTGCTCCATCAAGGCTACGAGGGCCGCCAGCGTCGAGATAATCCGATCCGGGTAGTACTCGACTTCGCTCCCCCAGCTCCCATCGGGATGCTGGGACTGGCGAATCCATTCCAGAACCCCCGGGAAGAGCGGTTCTCCACTCCCCGGGTCCTTCAGACGGGCCACCCAAGCCGCATCGTAGATTGAGGGTCCCATATCCCCCATGTCCATCGCCTTGAGCAACGCCTCCGCTTCCGCAACGAGGTCTATCCGTGCCATTTTCCGCGCCTCCTTTTGTTGTACAACTCCCGGCAAAACGACAACTCATGGGGCTCCCGCCCCCGACTTGCCACCTACTCCTTGCAACTTGCAACTGGCCCCTTGCGCCCCGCCACCTACCTCCTACGTCCCCGGCATGAGCGTGGGAGGGAGGTTCACCTGAGGGAGCGGGTACCAGAACTGACCCGTTTCCGACCAGCGGCCTATGCCCAGCGTGTGCCCTCTATTCTGTTCGTAAAGTTCACGGATCTCCGCCAACCCCTGGGGGGAGAGGCGCGTGTACTCTCGGGCCGCCTCTCGACGGGCGAACAGCTTGTCGTAAAGGATGGCCCGCAACTGCAGCGCGTCCATCCCCAGCGGGGAGTTGACGGTGAAGTAAAAGTCGGCATCATCCCCCAGAAAGGGGGGAAGATAGCTGGCAGCCCGGGGCTGTCCCGCCAACAGGATCGCGACTTCCACAGGTTCAACAGGCTCACCGTAGTAGGCGACCACCAACTGTTCTCGGCTCACAGACCCCGCCCCAGATCGAGCCCGCTCCACCGTAAAGCGGACCATCTCTTCCTGGGGAGAGATCCCCGGTATGTAGATCCCCCAGAAGAGCCGGTGACGCCAGTGATGAGCCGTTTCCTCGGTCAGACGGTTCAAGACCTCCCATAAGTCCGGTCGTCCCACCTCCTCCAGAAGTGACATCCAAGGGCCGTAGAAGCGAACCCGGATGTCCAGTTCCTCGTAAAGCTCTCGGAACGGCTTGTCGGCCACAATGCGCGGTAGGTTGGCCAGCCCTCGCTTCAGTTCCTCCTCGCTCCGCCCCACGGGCATCACCAGCGGCTCAAAGATGGTAGG
>WFUY01000066.1 GCA_015484715.1 Thermoflexales bacterium
GTGGGTAACGGCAGCGCCCAGGTAGACGTAGCCGTCCGGTCCCAGCGCGATCTGACGCATCTCCTCGATGCGGGAGAGGTCCACCAGGGCAGGGAGAGGCGGGACTTCCCCACGCTCCATCCCGACGATCAGGTCGGTGCCTCCGGCCACCGGGCGGGCTGCGCCCTCGTAGCGGGCCAGCAGGGTGATCGCCTCGTCCACCGTCGTCGGCAGGTGGTAGTATTGCCAGGCTACACCCATCCTCCTATCCCTTCTCCTCCCGCATATAGGGCAGTCCCAGCGCCGCCGGAGCTCCCACCCGCTTGCGCACCGCCTCCCACCAGGTGATGATGACCAGGACAAGGATGGTGAAGAAGTAGGGCATCATGTTCAGGAAGGAGGCGGGGATGGTGGTGCCGGCAGCCTGCATTCGGAACTGGATGGCGTTGATGCCGCCGAAGAGGAGGGCTCCGACGACGGCCCGCAGAGGGTCCCAAGTGGCGAAGATGACCAGGGCGATGGCGATCCAGCCACGACCGCCGGTGATGTTCTCCGCCCAGCCCTGGAGGTAGCCCAGGGAGAGGTGGGCACCGCCCAGCCCCATCAACACGCCGCCGAAGACGGTGTAGAGGTAGCGGGTGCCGATGACGTTGACGCCCATCGCGTCGGCCGTCTGGGGGCTCTCCCCCACCGCCCGCAGGTGGAGGCCGGGTTGGGTTCTGTAGAGGTAGAACCAGAGCAGGGGAACCAGCAGGTAGAGGCCGTAAGTGAGAATGTCCTGTTGGAAGAGGGAGCGGCCCACGACGGGCAGGTCGCCCAGCAGGGGCAGAGGGGTGCGCTGGAAGCTGGGGCCCTGTAGGCCGACCATCGTGGTGCCGCCGGGGCCCAGCCGCTGGCCCATGAAGCTGGCCAGGCCGGTGCCGAAGAGGGTGAGGGCCAGGCCGCTGACGACCTGATCGGCCCGCATGGTGACGGCCAGGAAGGCATGGAGGAGGGCCAGGAGCGCTCCGGCGGCCAGGGCGGCCATCAGACCCAGCCAGGCGCTGCCGCTGTGGTAGGCGACGGCGAAGGCGGTGGCGGCGCTGACCATCATAATGCCTTCGACGCCCAGGTTGAGGACGCCGGCCCGCTCGGTGTAGATCTCGCCCAGGGTGGCGTAGAGGAGCGAGGTACCGGCCCGGATGGTGATGCTCAGGATGGAGGCAATCAGCGCTTCGTTCATTGGGTCACGGGCTGTGAGGGTTCGTGGGTTTCTCGGATCAGCCGGATACGGTAGTTGACGAAGATGGACCCGCCCAGGACGAAGAAGAGGATGGCTCCCTGGAGGATGAGGGCGACGGCGGCCGGCAATTGCATAGCGATCTGGAGTTGGTCACCGCCTACCAGCAAGGCACCCATCAGGAAGCCTACCAGGAGCACGCCCCAGGGGTTGAGGTTGGCCAGCCAGGCAACGATGATGGCGGTGTAGCCATAGCCGACGGTGAGGCCGTGGTAGAGGCGGCGGGCGATGCCGGCCACCTCCGCCATCCCGGCGATCCCGGCCAACCCGCCGGAGAGGAGCATCACCAGGAGGATGTTGCGGGCGATGCTGATGCCGGTGTAGCGGGCGGCCCTGGGGTTCTCGCCGATGACCCGGATCTCGTAGCCCCAGCGGGTGCGGTTGAGGATGAACCAGAGCAGCAGCGCAGCCAGGAGGGCGAAGAGGAGGCCGGCGTGGACCCGTCCGGTCAGCCGGGGGAGCCAGGCGGATTCGGGAAAGGGGGCGGTGCCGGGGAAGCCGTAACCCTCGGGGTCCCGCCACGGCCCCAGGTAGAGGTACTCCACCAGCAGGATGGCGATGTAGTTCATCATCAGCGTGGTGAGGATCTCGTTGACGCCGATGTAGGCTTTGAGCAGGGCGGGGATAAGGCCCCAGAGGGCGCCGGCCAGGAGGGCCAGGAGGAACATCAGGGGCAGCACCAGGAAGGCGGGCAGCCGGTCGCTCAGGAAGAGGGCGACGTAGGCGGCGGCGATCCCCCCCATCGCCAATTGGCCCTCGGCCCCGATGTTCCAGAAGAGCATGCGGAAGGCGATGGCCACCCCCAGCCCCGTCAGCATCAGGGGGATCGCTTTGACCAGGGTCTCGGTGAGGGCGTAGCGGCTGCCCAGGGAACCCTGGACCATCACCCGGTAGGCCCGCAGCGGATTGATGCCAAAAGCGATCAGGATCAGGCCGCCGAAGGCGAGGGCCAGAACGAAGGAGAGGATGGGCACCAGCAGGGCAGCCCGCCGGGAACGGGTCAGGCGCTTCTCAAAGATCAGGATCACCCTTGGCCTCCTTTTATCAGGGCCAACTCTTCGGCAGGCGTGCGGGCCGTGACGTCGGGCGGTACGCGGTCCCTCTGCTGGCGATCTAACGTGACCAGTGTGGCTTTGCGCTGCCGAGCCAGGGCTACGTAGACCGCATCACAGCCACGAATTCGGTAATGAGCTGCGAGGTCCGCTGCCAGTCGGGCCAAGGTTTCGTCTATAGGAGTGAGTTGG
This sequence comes from Thermoflexales bacterium, assembly GCA_015484715.1. Taxonomy (GTDB): domain Bacteria; phylum Chloroflexota; class Anaerolineae; order S140-20; family S140-20; genus S140-20. The sequence continues at coordinate 2,503 of WFUY01000066.1, forward strand.
ATACCGGGAATACGTTGTATAGCCGCTATCCAGCGCATAGCCAGAGCGGGTTGTCCGGTGCCGCGCGAGATGGCGGCTGCCACTTCGGCGAGAGCGATGACTGGAAGGTAGACATCTTGCCCTTCGGTGACCACCCAGGCCAGCAGGGCATGAGCCTCAGCGTGGTGAGGCTCCTGGGGACGAGCATCGGCCACATAGACACCGGCATCGAGGATGTACATCGTTTGTTGGTCAGCGCCGTTGTTCGGATATGAGCTCGACGGCCGTCTTCTCTGACCGCCAACTCCGGCCGATTTCCTCCCGCAAGGCTTCCATCTCAGCCCAACCGTTGTCCCCCGATGCGGCCTGTTCACCCGTCGGCAAGGCCCTTGGCTCTGACGGCTCTTCCTCTACAGGTACCGGAATCAACACCGCCACCGGCCGGCCGTGGTGGAGAATCACATACCTGGTCCTGTTTTTGTACACATCCTGGACGATCCTCGGAGTCTGGTCCTGAAGATCTCGTATCCCGACCCGGGGCATTTTCGCCTCCTTACGGTTAATCGGCCTTCCCGCTGAGCCCTGTACTCTCTAGGGCGAAGGGAGGGGCTGCCTGATTCCATCGTGGTCAGATTATACCACCTGACCGGCCATCATCAACCCGAGTCGCTCGGTGTCCGCTTCCTCGGCGGGGACGATCCCTATGATCCGCCCCTCGAAGAGGACGGCGATGCGGTCGGCAAGCTGGAGCAGTTCGTCCAGGTCCTCAGAGATGAGGAGGATGGCCGCGCCCTGGTCCCGTTGTTCCAACAAGGTGCGGCGCACCGACTCGGTCGCCCCCACGTCCAGCCCCCGGGTGGGGTGGACGGCGATGAGGATGCCCCGACCGGCGGTGATCTCCCGGGCCAGGACGGCCCGCTGCTGGTTTCCCCCCGAGAGCAGCTTGACCGGCGTCTCCGGGCCGGGGGTGACGATGCGGAAAGCTTCGATGAGCCGTCGAGCGAACCGGTAGAGCGCCTGCTGGTCCAGGATCGGGCCTCGGGCCAGGGGGGGACGGCGGTAAGCTTTCATCGCCAGGTTGTCGGAGACGGGGAGGTTGGGCACCAGGCCCATCCCCAACCGGTCACCGGGGATGTGGCTGATGCCGGCCTCGATGGCCTGGCGGGGGGAGCTGTTGGTGATCTCCCGACCGTAGACGCGGACGTGGCCCCGGGTGGCCGGTCGCAGTCCGGTGATCACCTCGGCCAGCTCCCGCTGCCCGTTGCCGGCGACACCGGCGATCCCCAGGATCTCCCCCTCGTGGATGGTGAAGGAGATGCCCCGCAGCGCGGGCAGCCCCTTGTCGTTCAGCGCCTCCAACTCCTCCACCTCCAGGACTACCCGGCCGGGCCGGCGGGCCTTCTTGCTCAAGTGGAAGAGGACTTCCCGTCCGACCATCAGCCGGGCCAGTTCCGCCTTGGTGGTCTCTTGGGTGGGGAGGGTGGCGACGACGCGGCCGGCCCGCAGCACCGTCACCCGGTCGGCGAAGGCCATCACCTCGTCCAGCTTGTGGGTGATGAAGATGACCGCCTTACCTTCGTCGGCCATCTGACGCAGCGTGGTCGCCAGGTCGGCTGCCTCCTGGGGCGTCAGGACCGCTGTGGGCTCGTCCAGGATCAGCACGTCGGCCCCCCGGTAGAGGAGCTTCAGGATCTCCACCCGTTGCTGCTCCCCGACGGAGAGTTGCCAGATGTAGGCATCGGGGTCCACGGGCAGGCCGTAGCGGGCGGCGAGGGCGGCCAGCTCCTCGCCCACCTGCTTCAGGTTCAGGACGAAGCCGGTGGAGTCGAGACCCAGGACGACGTTCTCGGCCACGGTGAGGCTTTCGACCAGCATAAAGTGTTGGTGGACCATACCGATGCCGTGAGCGATGGCGTCCCGAGGGGAGCGCAGGTGGATGGGCCGGCCGTGGATGATGATCTGGCCCTCGTCGGGCCGGTAGAGGCCGGAGAGGATGTTCATCAGGGTGCTCTTGCCGGCCCCGTTTTCCCCCAGCAGGGCCAGCACCTCGCCGGGGTAGACATCCAGGTCCACGTGGTCGTTGGCCAAGACGCCGGGAAACCGTTTGGTGATCCCCCGCATCTGGACGGCAGGAAGGTCCGAAGGATCAGGGCTCATTGCTCTTATCCCTCTGCTGACGCAATCAAGGCTTTGCAGGCATCGAGCACTTCGTGCGCTTTGGCTAGGGCATCCCGTGCGTCCTCGCGGGTATAAAGCGTTTCGGGCGGTACGCCGCTCTGCTCATCGCCATAGAAGCTGATCTCACGTTCGGCCCGCAGTGATCGTGAGATCGAGGCCAGACGGGGAATCTGTTCACGAAACGGCCCAGCAAAACGTGCTTGATGACGTCGGAGAACAGGCCCGACATCGTGCACCCGGGGTACCTCAACACCCGCCCATAGCAGGATTGCCTTAAGAGCCAGCTCTACTGACTCCTGGCAGCGGCGTACTGCCAGGTTCCACACGCCCCGTTCCTCCAGGCGGTGCGCCTCTTCCAGGATAATCGTCGCCCGGTTCAGCCCGTATCGGGCAGTTTCAAGGGTATTCACAGCTCAACCGCCTCGCCGGGTCGAAGGGTGGGCTTGAGGTCCCAGTAGTGGATCCGGCCCAGGGAGAGGCGTCGAGCCCCCAGAGCCTTCAGCCGCTGCCGGACCCCATCCAGCACTCCGGCCAGGAATCCATCTCGGTCGTAGAGCAGTTCGGCCTCCAGCGTCATATCCAGATAGAGGGGATGAAAACGGCGGGCCTCCTCTTCGCTACGGATGACTTCCACGAAGTCGGTGTAAATCCCCCGGTCCCACAGAGGTTCCAGGTCGGCGGTCAGTTGCTGTCGGACAGGTTCCAGGAGGGCGCGACGCCGCAAGGCCCCTCGAGGCGCTTCTCTGAGCACAACGAAGAGGTCTATGTCGGAGGCAGGACCGGCCTGCCCCCGGGCTACGGACCCGTACAGAGCAACGGAGGTCAACTGCTCCCCCAGCAGTTCGAGGGCCAGTTCGGTATAGCGTTGGGCGAGCTCGTACAGAATCGCGTTGAGGTCGTCGGGCATACCGGCTCCTCCGGCCGGCCCCCTCTCCGGTGAGCTGCCGGAGAGGGGGCACGGCGCGTTGGGGATGGCTAGCCGCCGGTGGGGATGGTCCCGACCACCCCTTCGACGAACCAGTCCATGCTCAGCATATCGCCGTCGCTCATGCACTCCCCTTCGGGCACCCGGACGTTGCCGTCCTGGTCCTTGATGGGGCCGCAGAAGACGTCCCACTCGCCGCTGAGGATGCGCTGCTTCTCCTGCTCGACGAGTTTCTTGACATCATCGGGCACCTTGGGGCTCAAGGGGGCCAGGTCCACCACCCCGTCCTTCATCCCGCCCCAGTACTGGTGGCTCTTCCAGGTGCCGTTGAGCACCTCTTTGACCGTCTGAACGTAGTACTTCCCCCAGTTCCAGACGGGGCTGGTGAGGACGGTGTCGCCGACGAACTTGGCCATATCGGAGTCGTAGCCGATGCTCAGCTTGCCCCGCTCCTTGGCCGCCTTCTGAGGCTCCGTGGTGTCCTGGTGCTGAGCGATGATGTCGGCTCCTTCATCCAACAGCGCCTCGGCTGCCTCCCGCTCCTTCACCGGGTCGTACCAGGTGTTGGTCCAGACGACGCGGACCTCGGCGTTGGGGTTCACCTTGCGCACGCCCAGGGTGAAGGCGTTGATCCCCCGGATCACCTCGGGGATGGGGTGGGCGGCGACGTAACCGATGAAGCCGTTCTGGGTCATCTTGCCGGCCACCAGGCCCGACAGGTAGCGGGGCTGGTACATCCGCCCGAAGTAGGTGGCCATGTTGTCGGCGGTCTTGTAACCGGAGCAGTGCTCGAAGATGACGTCGGGGTTCTCCTTGGCCACGGTGAGCATCGGGTCCATGTAGCCGAAGCTGGTGGCGAAGATCACCTTAGCCCCCTGCTGGATGAGGTCCCGCATCGCCTTCTCGGAGTCCGGGCCTTCGGGGACGTCCATCACGACGATGGTCTCCACCTTGTCGCCCAGTTCCTCCTCGAGCATCTTGCGGCCCCGGTCGTGCTCGTAGGTCCAGCCCAGGTCGCCGGGCTGGCCGATGTAGATGAAGGCGACCTTGAGCTTCTCGGCGGGCTTCTGGGCTGCGCCACCGCCGCAGGCGGTGAGCAGCAGCACCGCTACGATGGTCAGGGTCAGAAGAGAAGCCATCCGTTTGTTCATCTCGCTCCTCCTTTGGTGGTACAGGCAGGGGTTGGGGGTAAACGGACACCGGAGACGGATTGGCGCATTGGGCTTGGGGTGTCGGGCATCACCTCCTCAGAAGAATCGTGCTTTCGGCTCGAGAGGCAAGGCGCTAATAGGAAGGAACTCACTGACTCTCGGCAGCTACGATGGGTTGGACGGTAGAAGCGAGTTGCGTATACGAGAAGATCAAAACCTCCGCCCGCAGGCCACGTAAGCGGTTTAGCAAGTCTGTGATATGGTCCACGGTTTGTCCTGTCAGATAAGGTTCGTGACAACTCTGGCAGATTTCCGCAGGCACCTCTTTGATCAACACAACGGTGTCCGGCAGGACAAAGGGGATCGTTGCTGTTCCCCACTCCAGCCGTCCCCCGCACAGGGGACAGCGACTACCTTTTCCGGGTCCGCCAGTCATCTTCCCATTCCTCCGGGGACGGCTTATACACCGTCACAATCAACAAGCGGTCATTGGCTTCGTCTACGGCGATCACAGCGTGAAAGGGCTCTCCTGTAGCCAGCCACCCCATAACCAGACAGTCCGGCAGGGGGCGATGTAAAGCTGGGTAGTCTTCGATGATTTCGCAGCGCTGCAGACCTTCTTCCACCAACAGACGGTTCCAGCCCTCGTTTATGAGTTCAGCGATGCCGTGGCGAGACCAAAGGATCTTGGTATGCTGAGGGGCTGCTTGGTTTTGTTTTGCTTTTTGCCTGATGAACGCTTGGCGATCTTGTATCTTATCCTGCATCGGTCAAGGGTCTAGGTATGCTGGCTCTCGGGAGTGTCGGCGTGGCTGGCGAGCTATTCTTTGACAAAAGCTGTGCCCAAGGCTGCCGGCGGTGAGCCCCGCAGGGCGTTGCGCAGAGGACGCCCGATCCTGGGCGGCAGTAGGGCGGTGAGTCGGTCCAGCAGGTCGCTGCTCACCAGAAGCAGGGCCAGGAGCATCAGCGCAAAGGGAGCTACCTGGAAGACCTGGGTGGGCACCTGGGGCCAGACCCGTTGGAGGGTGCTGGCCAGCGACTTGAGCCCGCCGAAAAGGTAAGCTCCCAAGGCGACCCGGATAGGGTGCCACCCTCCGAAGATAACAATGGCCAGCGCGATCCAGCCGTTGCCGGCCGTGTGGCGGTGGCTCCAGCCCAGCTTGACGCGGAATGTGGGCTCGCCTCACGACCCTTGGGAATTCCCTGCCGTTTGCCCCGATAGATTTTCCAGAAAGGCCTCCAGGCTCTCCGTCTGCATTGCCTCCACCAGCAGGTCTTGGAGCAAGCCGGCATCCTCGATCTCGGCCAGCCCTTTGGCGATGGGCTCCAACGCCGGCCCCGTCGGGTCAAACCGCACCCGCAGCAGGTGCAGGATGGCTTCCCGCTGCCCTTCTAGGATCCCTTGTTGGAGGCCCTGTTGGAGGCCCTGCTGGAGGCCCTGCTGAAGGCCCTCCTCCAGAATCTGCCTGTACCAAGGGGATTCCTTCAGAACCGCCATATCCCACCTCACAATCTGCCGCACTTGCTCCGGCTCCATCACGAAGCTGGCAAACAAGGCCAGCGCCGCTTCCACTTCCTCCCCCACCCCCCGCTCCCGCAACACCGTGTTGCGGGAGCGGGGGGTGGGGGAGGAAGTGGA
>WFUY01000067.1 GCA_015484715.1 Thermoflexales bacterium
GGCCAGACCAGGGTGTGGACGCGGGGATCCACCTCGCCCCGTAGCTCCTTCTCCACCAGGATGGAGTAGGTGGCTCCCACCTTGTGGCTGCCGGTGGGGAAGTCCTTGGCGTAGAGGACGACGATCTCCGCCTCCACCTGGGTCAGTTCGTGGGGGAGCACCTCGTAGTAGATGCGGTAGGTCGCCGGGTCTCGCCAGGTGATGTTGTAGAGGTTGATGGGGTCCAGGGGGTCCTTCTCCCGCGCCTCCAGGGCTTTGCGCCGCACCTCCGGGTCCACCTTCTCCGGGTGCAACATCTCCTCAAACGTGGGGCCGATGATCAGGGATTGTGGATCGTGCATCGTCGCTCGTACCCTCCTTGTGAATTCATCCACGCTACGATGACGGAGATCACCAGACTTTCAACTTCCACATCTCCGTCTGGATGTCCTGCTCGCTCAGGCCGATGCGGGCGTAGATCTCGACGGCCTTCTCCAGACAAGCCAGGGCCTCTTGCTGACGCCCCATCTGGCGGTAGACCTCGCCCAGGTTGTCGTAGGCGGCGGCCAGCCCGTGCTGGTAGCCGATCTGCCGGCAGAGGTCCCGGGCCCGCCGGTAGTGGGAGAGGGCCTTCTCCCACTCCCCTCGGGCAGCGTAGACGGCCCCTAGGTTGTTGTAGGAGCCGGCCAGCCCGTAGATGTCGCCCAGGCTGGCCCGGGCCAGCATGCTCCGCTCGTGGTAGCTCACGGCAGCGTCCACGTCGCCCTTGGCCCAGCAGGCGATCCCCAGGGAGTTGTAGGCCTCCGCCTGGCCCCGCCGGTCGTCCAGCCGCCGGAAGATCTCCAGGGCCCGTTCGCCCTGCTCGATGCTCCGCTCCAGGTCCCCCCGCCGGGCGTAGACCTGGCTCAGCGCCACCAGGAGGCGGGCCACCTCCCGCCCCGAATCGAGGGGTTGGGCGATCTCCAGCCCCCGCTCCAAGTAGGCGATGGCCTCATCGTACCGGCCCCAGCGGGCGCAGACGTCGCCCAGCTTGCGCAGCAGCCGCACCCGGTCGAGGTCTTCGTGAACCCCCTGCAGGGCCTCCTCGTAGCGCCGGACCGCTTGGGCGTAGCGTCCGAAGAGGGCAGCCAGGTCGCCCTGCCCCTCGCGCACCTGGGCCCGCTCCCGGTCGCCGCCGGCCCGCCCCTGCTCCAGGATCTCCCAGGCCCGCCGGTAGTGCTCCATCGCCTGGGTGTTGGCGAAGCGGGCCTGGGCCTGCCGGGCGACCTGGAGGTGGTAGGTGAGGGCCTCGGGCCAGGCCTCGGCCGCCGCGTAGTGGTAGGCCAGCCGCTCGTAGTGCTCCGCCAGCCGGTCGGCGTAGAGCTGTTCGATGGCCGCCGCGATACGGCGGTGGATCGCCCGCCGCTGGCGCACCAACAGCGTATCGTAGGCCACCTGCTGGGTGAGAGCGTGCCGGAAGGTGTACTCCGGGTCCTCCCCCCGTCGTGCCAGGCGGATGATCTCGGCCCGCTGCAACCGCTCCAGCCGGGCGGGAAGCTCCTCGGGGGCATCGCTGATCGCCTCCAGCACCTGCACGTTGAAGGTCCGTCCGATGACGGCCGCCAACTGGAGCGTCCGTCGGGTCGGCCTGTCCAGCCGGTCCAGACGGGCCAAAATCGCCCCGTGGAGGGAGGCGGGGATGAGGCTGGCGGGGACGTCGCCGGTGACGCGCCAGCGGTCGCCGGAGCGGGCCAGCACCCCGTGCTCAATGAGGGAGCGGACCACCTCCTCCAGGAACATGGGGTTGCCCTCGGAGCGGGCCAGAATGAGCCGGTGGATCCGCTCGGGCAGGCTCTCCGTCTCCAGCAGGTAGTCAATCATCTCCATCGCCGCTTCGATGGAGAGGCCGCTGAGGACGATCTCCCGGGTCCGGTCGGGGTGCTCCCGCTGGGCCAGCCGGCGAAGCTGCCAGCAGGCCGCCTCCCGCTCCGGGCGGAAGGAGAGGACAAGGAGAAGGGGAACCTCTTCGACCAAGGCCATTAGGTCGGCCAAGAGGCGGACGGAGAGTTCATCAGCCCATTGGAGGTCGTCCAGCACCAGGACGAGGGGGTACTCCTGGGCCAGCGATTCCAGCCAGAGGCGCAGGGCCCGGAAGATGCCCCGTTCCGTGGCTTCCGGGTCCAGGCCGGTCACCCGCTCCAGGGCCCCGCCCTCCGGCGGCAGGCCGAGGAGAAGCCCCAGGAAGGGGGCCAGCTCCTCCACCTGGCCGGGGAAGCGGCTGCCCACGGAGGCATAGAGCTTGCGCCAGGCGTCGCCGGGGGAGTCCTCGTCACCGATCCCCACGTAGCGGCGGAGCAGGTCGCCCATCGCGCCCCGGACGACCTGCCCTTCGGCGTAGGGCCGGCCTTCCAGGCAGAGGAAGCCGGCAGCGTCGGCCGGCTGAGCGCGGCAGGCCTCGGCGATCAAGCGGGACTTCCCCATCCCGGCCTCGCCGATGACGAGGACGATGCCCCCTTCGCCCTGGCGCAGCCGCCGCAACGCCTCCCCCAGCAGGGCCATCTCGACGCTGCGGCCCACCAGTGGGGTGTGGACGTGCAGGGGGCCGTACATCTGGTCGGGCCGGAGGCGGAGCTTCCGCACCTCGTAGGCCCGAACCGGGTCCCGCTTCCCCTTGACCTGAATGAGGCCCAGGTCCTCCACCTCCACGTAGGGCGCGACCAGCCGGTAAGTGTCCTCGCTGATGAGGACGGTGCCGGGGCGGGCGGCCGACTCCAGCCGGGCGGCCAGGTTCATCGCAATCCCCATCGCCGTGTACTCGGCATCGGTCCCCCGGCCCACCCGTCCGACAACGACGGGGCCGGTGTTGATGCCCACCCGCACGGCGAAGTCGGTGACGCCCCAGCGTCGGGCGAACTCCTCGGCCAGGGCCCGGGCGTGCTCCTGGATGGCCAGCCCCGCCCGCACGGCCCGTAGGGGGTCATCCTCGTGGGCCTCGGGCGCGCCGAAGAAGGCCTTGAAGCCGTCCCCCTCCAGGCGGGCCAGGTAGCCGCCGTACTCGAAGATGGGGACCAGCATGGTGTCGAAGGCCCGGTTGACCAGGTCCAGGAAATCCTCCGCGCCCATGCTCTCGGCCATCGGGGTGGACCCCACGATGTCGCAGGCCAGCATGGTGACCTGACGGCGCTCGGCCGGCGCGATGGCTCCGGCTGCGATCCACTCGGCAAAGCTGCGTGGCGACCGAGAGGGGGAGGCCCCCTCCAAAGTCGGACCCGCCGCCAAGGGCTTGCCGCAGTGATAGCAGTAGCGGGCCACCGCTGGGTTGTCGGTACGGCAGACAGAACAGGCGATCATTGGGCTATTCAGGCAGAGGTGTCAGCCACCTGGACAGAGATCCTAGAGCCGGGCTGACGGCACGCGCAGACCGATTGGGTCCCGGACACCCACCGAAGGGATCTGCCACCTGAGCTGCTACCTCATTCCAAGCTAGCCGACGACCATCGCCAGGAGCATCGCAGCCGTCATCACACCCATCCAGAGGAGAACCAGGGGACGGTTCGCCGCCTGAGCAGCCCAGTAGAGCGGCCAGGGGATGATCAGGGCGACGGAGAGGGCCAGGATCTGGAGGGCCATGACCGCCCTCCGGGAGGTCCTGAGCTTCAGGAGGCGCGCCAACCAGTTGGGGATGGAGGGTCTGGGGAACACCGGCAGTTCGTGATGCGTTCCACAGGCCAACACCGGCCCGAAGTGCCGGTGCTGGCCGTTTAGTGATGCATCCCGGGAGTCGTGGGCGACTTACCCGGGGGCACCCAATCGAACTCCGCGCGTTTCCAGTCGCAACGGGTGCATCGCACACTGATGTGCTCTTCGTAAGGTTCCGGGAGCTGGTCCACCCGCCAGGTCACCCGACCGCCGCACTGGGGGCAGGTGCCGTGGATGAGCCAGGCGTAGAAGCCGGGCGGGTAGATGGCCGAGAGGCCGGTGAAGATCAGCAGCAAGACCAAGCCGATCAAGGCCCCATCCTGAGGTCGGAGGACGACGAGGGCCCCGACGATGAGGGCCCCGATGGCCAGGATCAGCCATCGGACCAGACGGTAGGGCAGACCGATCATCCGTTCCTCCTGGTATAGGGGTGGCAGGACGATTTTTCGGCGAGCGTAGGAATGTGGCCTAATCTTACCATCCCCGAAGGGGGTTGTCAAGCGGTGGTTGACCCTCCCGCAGGTCCCAAGGTGCCCGGTTATGGCAACGGCTTACCGGCAGCGGCCTACAAGGCGCTTTAGACCGTGGATAGAACCTGCGGGAGGGTTCCAGTCCGACGACGCCCGAATATAAGGAGACCATCACCTCCTCCCGGTCTGGCTCCCAGGCCGGAACGGCTGAAGAGCCCTACCCAACCCCGGGGTTATGTTCAAGACCGCCGTCCTGTGCTACAATAGGGGGCATAATTGCCGAATCGCCGAATCGCTGAGTCTGCCAGGCTCCAGGAGGAAGAAAGCATGAGCTCAGCATCCCCTTTCACCATCGCGCTGGCCGCATTGCTCCACGACATCGGCAAGTTCGCCCAGCGGGCCGGATGGAGGTCGGGCCGCCACACCGTCGTGGGCGGCGAATTCGTCCGCCGCTACGTGCCCCGCCGCTGGCGTGAACACCTTTACCCGGTGGTAGGACACCACGACACTCCCCTGGAAGGGTACACGACCAAAGTGGTCGCCCTGGCCGACCGGCTCTCCTCCGGCGAGCGGGTTCCCACCCAAAGGCATCATCATCCCCGGCAACTGCTGTCCATCTTCTGCCGCCTGGAACTGGACCCGCCGGGCGAGGGAGAGGCCGGCAAACCGCTGCGGGCACCCGCCGACCGCTACTGGCCCCTGAGCCCCCTGGCCCTGGACGAAGCGGTCCTCTTCCCCGATGAGGAGATGCCCCCGGAGAGGGTGGCCGAGGCGTACCAACACCTGTGGCAGGGCTTCGAGGCGGGAGCGGAAGCGCTGCGGGAGGCCCACGAAGCGGACGGTCACCTCCCTACCTACCTGGAGAGCATGCTCCTCCTGATGCAGCGGTACACCTGGTGTGTCCCCTCCGCCTACTACCACGCCCTGCCCGACGTGAGCCTCTACGACCACAGCCGGACGACGGCTGCCCTGGCCGCCGTCCTCCAGGGGATGGAAGAGTCCCGGGTGGACACCCTGCTCAACGCGCTGCGGCAGTGGCACCGGGAGCGGCAGGCAACGCCCACCGCCCCGCCGCCGTCGGCGCTGGAGGAGACGCCGGTGGCCCTCTTGGTGGGCGGGGACCTCAGCGGCGTACAGGACTTCATCTACACGATCACCTCCAAGGGAGCGGCCGGCGCCCTGCGAGGCCGTTCCTTCTACCTGCAACTGCTCACCGAGGCGGTGGCCCGTTTCGTGTTGCAGGCCCTGGAGCTGCCCATCACCAACCTCATCTACCAGGGCGGCGGCCACTTCTACCTGCTGACCCGTCCCGGCGATGAGGCCCGGCTGCGAGAGGTCCGGGAGGACCTCAGCCGCATCCTGTTGGCCCACCATCGGGGTGACCTCTACCTGGCCCTGGCCTGGGAACCGCTGGCCGGGGCCGATTTCTACAACGGGCGCATCGCCGACGCCTGGGGAAGGCTGGCCGAAGGGCTGCGCGAGACCAAGCAGCACCGCTTCGCCGAACTGGACGAGGCCCTCTACGCCCTCTTCCTCCCCCAGGACCACGGCGGGAACGAGGATCGGCAGTGCCAGGTCTGCGGACGGGAGCACCCCGGGACAAGGCCGGAGGACGGGGTGCGGAAGTGCCCGCCCTGCCGCTCCTACGAAGCCCTGGGAGACGAGCTGCGCCACGCCCGCTACCTCTGGCTGACGACGGCGGAGACGCCCCAGGTTCCCGGCGGCCCCCTGGCGACCCCGCCCGGCGGCTGGCAAGAGGTCCTGGCCGCCCTGGGCGTCCGGGCCGGGCTGGCCCGGGAGCCGGACGGGATCGCCGAGGAGCCCGCGCCCCGCCTTCTCCTGGCCCTGAAGGACGACGCGATGGAAGCGCTGCGTCCGACCGCCTCCACCGCCGTCGGGCGTCGCTTCCTGGTCAACGTGACCCCCACCATCGAGGAGGCGGACGCGGAGTGGTTCACAACCCTGCCGGACCGGCAGCGGCAAGGGCTGATGGAGGCCCTGACGACCGAGGGGGTGAAGGAGCTGCCCCAGGAGCTGCCCCGGAAGTACCGGGGGCGGATCAAGCCCTTCACCTGGCTGGAGGTCCAGTCCACGGGCATCGCCCGGCTGGGGGTGCTGCGGATGGACGTGGATGACCTGGGGCGGATCTTCCAGCGGGGGTTCACCCACCGGCAGGGGAGGCCGGACGAGGAGCGGATCGCCACCCTCTCCCGGATGGCGGCCCTCAGCTTCGCCATGAGCCTCTACTTTGAGGGCTGGGTCGAGGTGTTGGCGGAGCGGGTGGGGCGGACGGAGGAGGGCCGGCAGCGGCTCTACTCCATCTACTCCGGCGGCGACGACCTCTTCTTCGTGGGAGCCTGGGACGCGGTGGTGGAGCTGGCCCGCCTGATACGGGCCGACCTGGCCCGCTTCGCCGCCGACCATCCGGGCCTCCACGCCAGCGCCGGGGTCGCCCTGGTGGGCGGCAAGTACCCCCTCTACCTGGCGGCCGAGGACGCAGGGGAGGCGGAGGGAGCGGCCAAGGCGCTCTCCTGGCGCGACGACGAGGGGCGGCTGCACCGCAAGGACGCCGTCACCTTCTTGGGCCGGCCGCTCCCCTGGTCCCGCTTCGGCCTGGAGCCGTGCGAGGCAGACCACCGGGAGACCGTCCACGCGATGGCCCACTGGCTGGCGCGGGCGGTAGCCTCGGAGGAGAGGGGAGGGGATGGACGACGGGAGGCACCCCCCCGCGCCCTGCTCCGGGACCTCATCCGGTTGCAGCAGATGTACGAGGAGGCGGCGCGGGAGCGCCGTTGGGCGGAGGGAGACGGAGGCCGAGCGGGCGAGGAGCCGGTCTACTGGGGGCCTTGGATGTGGCGGGGTTTCTACATCCTCACCCGGCTGGCCAGGCGCGTCGGCGCTTCGGCGGAGCGAGAGGAGATCGAGGCCCTGGCCCGGCGGATGCAGGGGAGCGGCTTCCGGCTCATCGAGTGGATCGGGCTGGCCGCCCGCTGGGCGGAACTGCTGACGCGGTAGCCCGGCGCGCGGGGCGGCGGGTTGAGGAACGGGTTGAGCAGACCGAGCAGATGGGCGACAACGATCTGTTGGAGATCGGGAGACCGGCCGTCCACGAATGGGGCACGAATACACGAATGAAGGACCGCCTCATTCGTGCATTCTGAGAAATTCGTGGACGGCCCGCTACGGACCCCTCTCTCGTGGGAACGGATAGCTGTCAGCGGATTTGAGAACGAATTGAGCGGATGGGGGGTGGCAGTCCTCCACAGCGCACCTTTCCGGTCAATCCGCTCCCCCAATCCGTTGACGGCAATTACCCTTGGAGATCGGGAGACCGGCCGTCCACGAATGGGGCACGAATACACGAATGAAGGATCGCCTCATTCGTGCATTGGTGAGAAATTCGTGGACGGCCCGCTACGGATCCCTCTCTCGCTCACTTATGGGTGATCACCGCTCAAAATCCGGTTGACGAAGTACCAGTCGCAAGGAGGATCGCCATGACCGTCTTTACCTTCAGCCTACAACAGCTCAAAGCAATCCATAAGAATTCGCGAGATCGCAAAAAGGCAACGGAGTTTCTGGAGGCGAAGTTCCAAGATTGGGGAATCTCTCCTCAAAGCAAGATTGTGCTCAGCGAGCAGACGATACGGACGATTATCACATCGCAAGGAGTAGGACCGGAAGAGAGCGCCCGCCTGCTCGTAGAATGGGCTGATAAATTGGGAGCGATTTTCAAAGCTACGAAACTCTCTTCCTCCCAGATACGGGACTTCTTTGGGGAAGTTCGCAGAATTCAGCAAGAAGGCTTTCACAATGCCCAAGTTCGACGCCGCTTCATACTGCTTCTCCCCAAGCTGGAATATGCAGCGGCGCGTGCGAATGCTTTCGGGATGAACGGACTGAGGGATGTCCTCAGTTACGCCATTCATTGTGTTCAAGACAACCCTCAGAACTTCCAAAGGTTTATGGACTTCTTCGAGGCCATCCTGGCCTACCACAAAGCCTACGGCGGCAACTAGCGCAGGAGGGAGAACGATGACGGAAGCCAAGCAGATTCACCTCAAGGGACGGGTCTTCATCACCTTCCGGGTCCGGGCCGTGACCGGCCTCCACATCGGCGGCTCCGACACCGGCATCGAGATCGGCGGGGTGGACAAGACGGTCATCCGCGATCCGCTGACCGACCGCCCCTACATCCCCGGCTCCTCCCTCAAGGGGAAGGTCCGCAGCCTCCTGGAGAAGTACCACGGCCTCCCCCAAAACCGCAAGATCAACCGGACCTTCATCCACACCTGCGGGACGGGCGACGATTACGCCCGCTGCGACGTCTGCCAGGTCTTCGGCGTCCCCGGCGAGATGGAGTTCGCCACCCCCACCCGCCTGGTGGTGCGCGACGTTCACCTCGACGAGGAGAGCGCCCAGGAGCTGGAACGGCGGGCCCACACCGACCTCCCCTACACCGAGGTCAAGACGGAGGTCTCCATTGACCGGGTGACCTCGGCGGCCAACCCCCGCCAGATGGAACGGGTTCCCGCCGGCAGCATCTTCGGCCCCGCCGAGCTGGTCTACAGCATCTACGCCGGCTACGGGGAGAACGGGAAGCCCATCGCCGACCCCGCCGCCGATGTGGACCGGCTGCGCACGGTGGTGGAAGGGCTCCAACTCCTGGAGGACGACTACCTGGGCGGCCTGGGCTCCCGGGGCTCCGGCAAGGTGCGGCTGACCGACATCACCGTCAAAGTGCGGGCCAACGAGACCTACCTGGACCCGGCCCGGCAGATCGGGGCCTACGACTCCCTGGAGGCGATGGCCGCAGCGCTGGACGACCTCATCGGAGCAGTGAAATCGGCCCTGGGGATCGCGTGAGGGCGAAAGGAGGCGGCCAATGCCCAAGCTGACCGAGTACCGCCTCACCTTCCGGGCCGGCTTCCACCTGGGCATCCGGGGGGTGGGGCTGGAGAAGAGCGCCCTCCACCTCCCCGCCGACACC
>WFUY01000068.1 GCA_015484715.1 Thermoflexales bacterium
AGGATTCCAGGGTGGCCGGCGGTGGAGTGGGTAGGATCACCTTGGCCCGCGTCGGCGTTGGGAAGAGGGTGGGCGCAGCCGTTGGTGTAGGCGTTGCCCGTCCAAAGGAGAGGCTACAGGCCAGCGTCGCCAGCGCCATCATGGCAACCGCCAGCGAGATGGCGGGAGAACCTTGCTTCGCTTGCATTTCGGTCTCTCCGTGGCGCACAACATGCAGTCCGTGATGGATGGCCCAGGACAGGTCCGCCGGGATTCTAACACAACCTTCCCTCCCGGTCAACGCAGGGGGTCGGTGATTACCCCATCGCCCTGCCAATCCACTGACAGCAGTCCGCTATGGGACTCAACGTACCCTCTGCCCGGATGGCCAATCCCCCCGCCCCCGAGGTCCGGGTAATCACCTAGCGATTCTGCGGAGATAGGGAGACCAGCCGTCCACGAAGGGGGCACGAATACACGAATTAAGGACCGCCTCACTCGTGCATTGGTGAGAAATTCGTGGACGGCCTGCTACGGACCACTCTCTCGCTCACTTGTGGGTAATCACCGGGCTACTTCCTTGCCTGGATGGGGATAGGCGGGTATAATGAGGTTTAACTGCTAGCGCCTCCCGGCGGCTGGAAGCCGCCGCTATGAGTAGCGAAGCCGCCCTTCGGCAGCTCCTGACCTTGCCGGAGCGGGAGTCTGACGAAGGCCCGGCCTTGCCTCTTGAAGCCCGCGGCTCCCGTCGCAGGGGACAGAAGCAGAAAGTGTCGGAGGATCAAGGGAGAGGCCAGCAGGCTATCAGATACTTGGAAGGAGAGAGCATGGAACTGGACGTAGGAATGTGGCACGCTGGTGGACCGGCCTGGCCGGTGGGAGGGCCGCTCATTCTGCTCCAATTGCGCGAGACAGTGGCCGACCTGATGACCATCGAGCGAGTCGAAGTGTTGCACCCCCCGGCCCAGGTTGTCCGCTTCCGGGGTCGCTTGATGGGAGACCCGGAGAGGATCTTTCAGCGCCTACTCCAGCGTTTCGAGGCGTTAGGATACACGCCGACGCTGGCCCGCGAGGGGACCCAGGACCTGATCACGGCCCACCAAGGGGTGGTCCGTCCCCGCCCCGCCAGGACCTGGATCAACGCCCTTCTCTTCGTGGCGACCATCCTGACCACCCTCTACGCCGGCGCCGCCCAGCAGGGCGTTGACCTGCTGCGGGAGCCAGGCCGGTGGACAACGGGCCTCCCCTTTGCCCTCACCCTGCTGGTCATCCTGGGCACCCATGAGTTCGGTCACTACTTTGCGGCCCGCTACCACCGAGCCGCCGTCACCCTGCCCTACTTCATCCCAATGCCCTTCAACTTCCTGGGGACGATGGGAGCCTTCATCCAGCTCCGCTCGCCCATTAAGGACCGCAAGTCTCTCTTCGACATTGGCGTGGCCGGGCCACTGGCCGGTCTGGCCGTCGCCATCCCGCTGCTCCTCTACGGCCTGAGCATCTCCCCCGTGGGTCCCATCGGGCCGGGCCTGCTGGAGGGCAATTCCCTGCTCTACCTGGCCCTGAAGTACCTGGTCCACGGGCGAATCCTGCCCGGCAACGGCCTGGACGTCTGGCTCGATCCCATCGCCTTCGCCGCCTGGTTTGGGCTGCTGGTCACCTGCTTCAACCTGCTCCCCATCGGCCAACTCGACGGCGGTCACATCGCCTACGCCCTCTGGGGACGCCGGGCCTGGACCATCGCCTCCCTCTCCGTCATCATGCTCTTCGCCCTCTCCTTCTTGTGGATGGGCTGGCTGACCTGGGCGCTCCTGGTCTTCTTCCTAGGGCTGCGCCATCCGCCCCCGCTGAACGACCTGACCCCCTTAGATGGGAAGCGGCGGGCCGTGGGCATCGCCACGGTGGTCCTCTTCTTCCTGGTCTTCACCCCGGTGCCTCTCCAGGCCATCCCGTGAGCATGCCAATGGGACGAGTTGTGCGCTTCACCCGGCTGTGGACTCCTCTGCTGTTCGCCTTGCTCTCCCTGAGCCTGGTCCACCGGCTCCTAGATGGCGCATCCTCGGCGATGGAGGAGGCCAAACCGGTCCTCTCCGCTTCCCCATCACTGCAGGGAGGAAAGGTCCGGCCGGCGTCCGTCAAGACCCTCGGCTCCGGTCAGGCCCTCTTCCCGCCCTACGGCAACGACCGGGACCGCTTTGGCTTCGATGCCGGCGCCAACCTGAGCCGCTTCGATGTGAGCCTGCTCAAGGCCGGCTGGTACAGCAATTGGTGGTACAACCTCGATCCACGCCATCCTGACCGTCTCACCTACGTCCAGATGATCCGTCTCCGCGCCGGTGCGGATCCCTATGACCCGACCCAGGTCGCCATCACGCCGGACCTGGCGACCATTGCCCAGATCGCTCAAACCCACCCCGGCTCCCTCTGGCTGTTGGGCAACGAGCCCGATTCCCTCTACCAGGGCGAGCCCATCTACCCCGAGGTCTACGCCGTCGTCTACCACAATCTCTACTACTACATCAAGGAAGCAGACCCCACCGCCATCATCGCCAATGGAGGCATCGTTCAGCCGACCCCCTGCCGGATGGAGTACCTGGACATCGTCTGGGAGACCTACCAGCAGACCTACGAGGAGCCGATGCCTGTGGATGTCTGGAACATCCACGCCTTTATCCTGCGGGAGGTCTACGGAAGCTGGGGGGCGAGCACTCCGCCCGGTGTGGACCCCAGTTGCGGCATAGACTACAAGATCCGGGAAGGAGATGACATCAACATCTTCCGTGCCAACCTCATCGCCTTCCGCCAGTGGATGAAGGACAAAGGTCAGCAGAACAAGCCCCTCATCATCAGCGAGTACGGCATCCTTTGGCCCGACTGGCTGAAGGACGAGGATGGGCGCGGATGGCCCCCGGAGCGGGTCAGCCGCTTTATGACCCGGACCTTCGACCTCTTCCTGAACGAGACCTACCCCGACGTAGGCTATCCGGCGGACGGCTACCGGTTGGTGCAGGCCTGGGCCTGGTATAGCCTCTCCGACGACCGGCAGTACAACGGCTACCTCTTTCGCAGCGACAGCTATGAGATCTCGCCAATGGGGCAGACCTACGCCACCTACACCGCTGCCCTATCCGACACCCCTCGGGCTGACCTAACGGTACGGCTCTCGGTGCTGCGAGATGGGACGCTGCGCCATTGGGCAGCCCAGCAGCCCTCAAACACGCTGACGGTAACGCTGGAGCTGACGGGAGAAGTGGCGAACTTGGGGAAGCTGACCGCCACCAACATGAGCCTCTACTTCGCGCCCGTCCGTTACGAGGCAACGGGAACGGTGGCGCTACCTTTCTCCACCACGCCGGTCACCGTGCCGCCCCGCTACGACGGCGTATTGGCCTGGCCCCTCTCCCTCACCTTGCAACCCCGCTATCGCTACGACCTGACCTTCCAGGCCGATCCCACCGATCAGGTAGACGAACCACGCGAGTGGAACAACGCCGTCACCGTCACGCTGGACCTCCGAGCGGACCTGTGGCTGCGCCAGATGAGCTATGCACTGAGGGATCCCGTTGGCGGACCGGGCGCTCTGACGGCCACACTGGTGCTGACCAATGGGGGGGATTGGTGGGCAGAGCCAACCCACCTGGGCCTCGTCCTACGGGGCGAGACGGGCACGCTGCTGACCGGCCAACTGGTCTCCCAACCCTGGTTGGCCCCCGCTCAGGGCGTAACGCTGACGGGGGTCATCAGCCGGCCGGCTCCCGGCGGTGACTTCTACCTCCTCTCCGCCGAGGTAGATACCTCCGATACCATCCCTGAGCAAGATGAAGGGAACAACCTCATCACGATCCCCATCCCCGTCGTCCTGACGGCCACCCTCTTCCCCACCCAGACGGTCGTTCTCACGTCGGCGAGCGGCGATCTGGCCTTCGTCCTCCCGGCGGGCCTGGTGTCGCAAACATCCGTCGTGACCTACACCCCCTACTGGCTGAGCGACCTGGAGGCCACACCCTTCCACGCCGCCACAGCCTTCTCGCTGACGCTGGACGGGCCCTTGATGCCGGGGCAGGTCATCTCGTTGACCTGGCGCTACCGCGACGAAGACCTGGCAGGCTACCCCGAGAAGCGGTTGACCCTGTACAGGCGGGCGGGAGGAACCTGGCAGCAGGCCGCCTGTGCCCCCTACCAGCGCCAGCCGGGGGTCAATCGCCTGACCGTGGGACTCTGTCAGACCGGCTTCTTCACGCTGGGACCCGGTTACACCATCCTTGTGCCCATCGTGGCCCGAGAAGGGGTGGGGAGCACAGCGTCAGGAGCACTCCCTGGGGAGTCCGTGGGGAGAGCAGAGCGCGGGCAGCGCATCGGCCCCCTGCTGTTGCCCGATCGGTGAGTCGGTGAGGAGGCATCAGGAGGAAAAGGATGAGCACGATTCAAGGGGTCGAGTTCAAAGAACTGGTCACCCACACCGATGAGCGTGGCTTTTTCCGCGAGGTCCTCCGGGCTTCGGATCCCATCCTGCGCGAGGGGTTCGCCCAGTGGAGCCACACGATGTCTTATACCGGCGTGGCCAAGGCGTGGCACATCCACCGGAAGCAGACCGATTGGTGGTACGTGCCGGTGGGAACGATCAAAGTGGCCCTCTACGATGCCCGGCCCGACTCTCCGACGCGGGGACAGTTGATGGAGTTCCTAATGGGGGAGCGCCACGGGGCAAAAGTTCTGAAGATCCCACCCGGCGTCGCCCACGGTTACCGGGTGCTGGAGGGGCCGGCTCACGTCTTCTACTTTGTCTCCCACGAGTACGACGGAACCGACGAAGGGCGTATCCCTCACGACGACCCGGAGATCGGTTACGACTGGACTGCCGGCCCTCCGATCCGCTGAGGCGATCCGCAGGTCTTCCAAAAGGTGGCTTCGGGGGAGATGAGGCTGCTCTCAATGCCTCGTCGCCCGGCTGGACCGGAGCTGGACCTGATACCGGTCCAGCAGGGTCCCTAGGAGGCGACGGACCTGGCGTTCATCCAGGTGGGTCTGGAAGATGAACTGCCAGTAGGGGGGCGACCAGCGCGTGTATCCGCACAGTCCGTACTCCTGGAGCACCGCCTGAACGGCGATACAGCCGTTCTGGTCACCAACTCCCTTGACTTCGTAAGCATGGGTAGCCTCAATCCAGGAAATGCTGTTCATGTTCACTCCCGGCATTGCAAGAGAACCCGCTGCGTACCCTGGCGGACGGCCCCCACAGCCAGCAAGGCTATCGGCCTGCCTCCGGAGGAGATAGAGCGGGGTCTGAAGAGATCCCGCGCCTTTACGAGATATGATAGCGCAAACCATCCACTACGTCAAGGGCGGTGCACGCGGTGATTGCCCACAAGGAAGCGAGAGAGTGGTCCGTGGCAGGCCGTCCACGAATCTCTCACCAATGCACGAATGAGGCGGTCCTTCATTCATGTATTCGTCCCCCCTTCGTGGACGGCTAGCTCTCTATCTCCAAAGATATGGGTAATCACCGCCGGTGCACGCCGTTTTTTGCTTCGTCTGTGCGCGGACTATTGGGCATCGATCCGCACCGGCAGGGGGAGGGCGTCGGTGCCGTCAGGGGCGACCAGCCGTTGGCCGCTGTCGGGGTCGTAGAGCCCCGCGCTCAGGGTGTAC
>WFUY01000069.1 GCA_015484715.1 Thermoflexales bacterium
CGCGGAGACTTCGGGAATCGGGACCTTGCTTGAGCGTTGGAAAGCCCCGGCCTTCGACAGGCCGAATTTTGCACTTTCTTTACACATCGGCAATCTTCCGGCAACATCTCCCCGGCATCCTTGAGGATGGATGGGGGGAGGCGGCTTAAGGACGCGCGAGAGAGCAAGAAGGGCGGAAGTGAGTGGGCAGAAAGCAGCGTACATAGCTTACATCAGGAGGTGAGCCGATGCGATGGATCCGAGAGGTGCTGTCCCTGTTGCTCCTGCTTCCTCTGCTGACGGCTGCCACGCCGGTAGCGGCCCAGGAGCCGCGACAGGGCGTGCTACGCGGTCGGGTGCTCTCTGTGGAGGAGACCGCCATCCAGGTGCAGACCCGCCAGGGCCAGGTGACCCTTATCACCGAGGAGACGACCCGCTTCCGACTGGCGGGCCGGCCCCAGGCGAGCCTGCAGGACCTGGAACCGGGAATGAGGCTGCTGGCGCGGGGGATGTGGGAAGATGGGGACCGCTTCCAGGCCCGCCTGGTGATCGCACGGCCATCCCGCCCCCTGCGTCTGCAGGGCAAGATCACCAGCGTTGCAGAGGAGACCCTTACCCTAGAGACCCGGCGCGGCACCATCACGGTGACGGTGGGCGAGGCAACTGAGTTCCTCGTCCCCGGCATAGCCACACCTGGTCTGGAAGACCTCTCCCCCGGTGACCGGATACTGGTGCAGGGATACCGGGCAGGGAAGAAGGCCGTCCAAGCGCGACAGATCGCCCTCGTGTGGGACGACGAGGGCCGGCGGGGGGCGATCCGCGGTCGGCTGATCGCCGTGGAGGGGGATACCCTGCGGCTGCAGGCCCAGTGGATCGAGCTGCGCTTCCAGACCGATGAGCAGACCCGTCTCCACCTCCGAGGGATCGAATCGCCCTCCCTCGCCGACCTGATGCCGGGACAGATGCTTCTGGTGCAGGGCTACCAAGATGACGAAGGGGGCCTCCACGCCACCGCCATCTTGGGGATGTTCAAACCGTGATGGGGACTGGGTGCGATCACCACAGGTTCGTGCAGGGGCGACCTCTGGGTCGCCCCTGCACTTTCCAAAGGGCTCTGCCCATCTACCCATTTGACTTTTCCTCCGAAGGCGGTTACAATGAGCCGCCGGGTGTGCCCAGGACACCCCGGCAGACTTTTCTTCGTCTCAAGGGGGGAAAGATGCGCAGCAAAGGCCCCAAGCCCCGTGCTCGGGCCGAGGCGGTGGTCGAGATTGCCGCCTCGCCGGAAGTCCTCTGGACCGCCTTCACCAACGAAGCCGCCTGGCGTCACTGGTACGTAGGGCTGACAGAACTGGAGTGGCTGACCGACCAGCCCTGGGTGCCAGGGGCCCAGTTCCGCTATGGCTTCCTCCTTGGCTTCCCCTTGCACCAGGTCACCCTCACCGCCACCGTCCGCGAGGTCCGTTTCGGCGAAGGGGTGGCCTGGGACTGGCAGGGAGCCGGCATCCAGGGCACCCACGGCTACCTCTTCGAGCCCACACCCGAGGGTACCCGTCTGACCAGCCAGGACCTCTTCTACGGCCGCCTGGTTCCCTTATACCGCTTTCTCCTCCTGATCCGCCGCTGGCGCCGGGCCCAACAGGCTGCCCTGGAGGGGTTCAAAGCCTACATCGAGAGTGGTCACCTGTGAAACTTGTTGCAATCTGGACCGTTTTTGGGTATAATAGTCACTGACCAGTGGTTTGACCTATGGATCCTCCTGCAGGTTCTCCCCACGGCCTGAAGTGTGTCATAGGCAGCTTCCGATAAGCCATTGCTGTCGCCGGGCACTGCGTGACCTGCGGGAGGGGGACGGTTTCCTTCGCCATCTCCTCCACCAACCGACCGAGGTATCCCCCATGGATTTCGCGCTGAGCGAAGAGCACCGGATGGTTCAACAAGCGGTGCGCGATTTCGCCGAGAACGAGATCGCCCCCCTAATCAAGGAGTACGACCGTCGTCACGAACCTATCCCCAACCTCCTGCTCCGTATGGCCGACGTAGGGCTCCTGGGCATATGCATCCCCGTGCGCTATGGGGGCCAAGGGATGGACTACATCAGCCTGGGGTTGGCTTGCGAGGAGTTGGAGCGGGTGGACACCTCCCTTCGGGTCGTGATGAGCGTCCACGTGGCCCTCAACAGCCTGGGACTCCTGCAATGGGGCACCGAGGCCCAGAAGGAGCGCTTCCTCGTTCCCCAGGCTCGGGGAGAACGCTACGCTGCCTACGCCCTTACCGAACCGGGGGCCGGCTCCGACGCAGCGGCCATCCAGACCACCGCCCGCCGTGAAGGCGATGTCTACATCCTCAACGGCGAGAAGACCTGGATCAGCCTGGCTTCCCTGGCCCACAACTTCCTCATCTTCGCCAAGACGAACCCTCAGGCCACCCCGCCCCACCGGGGGATCAGTGCCTTCATCGTGGAGCGGGAGATGGCCGGCGTCACCACCGGCGACATCAAGGGCAAGCTGGGGGTGCGGGCCGGCAGCACCGGCTGGATTCACCTGCAGGACGTCGAGGTGCCCGTGGAGAATCGGCTGGGCGAAGAGGGGGAGGGCTTCAAGATCGCCATGTCCTGTCTGGACAACGGGCGCTACACCGTCGCCGCCGGGGCCACCGGCCTGATCCGGGCTTGCCTGGAGGCCTCGGTGCGCTACGCCCGGGAGCGGGAGACCTTTGGCCGGCCCATCGCCGAGCACCAACTCGTCCAGCAGATGATCGCCCGGATGGTCCGGGACTACGAGATGGCCCGGCTGCTCTACCTGCGGGTGGGCTGGCTGAAGAACCAGGGCCGACGGAACACCCGGGAGACCTCCCTGGCCAAGTGGTTCGCCACCGAGGCCAGCTTCCAGGCCGCCTCCGATGCCGTCCAGATCCACGGCGCCTACGGCTACTCCGACGAGTACGACGTCGAACGCTACCTGCGCAACGCCAAAGGAGCCTGCATCTACGAGGGGACCAGCCAGATCCACGAACTCCTGCAGGCCGGCTATGCCCTAGGCTACCGCCGCGACAAACCCCTGCGCTGCGAACTCCCGGCCTATGATCCCCGCTTCTGGGGGGAGGAAGGCGATGGGGGCACCTGACGACCGCCGGCGACGGACCGCCGACCGCCGACTGTGGGGAAGGCACCGAGGGGCAAGGCGACGAGGCCCTGAGGGATGAGGCACTGAGGACTGAGGACCAAGGGACCACCCGACCACCTGACCAGATGACCACCCGACCAAGCGACCACCCGACTAACCGATTACAAGACCAAACAGGAGGTGTGACCTTGCACATCGTCGTCTGTACCAAACAAACGCCGGACTCGGCAGCCACGATGAGCGTGGACGCCGACGGGAACGTCTCCTGGGGGGACGCCCCCCTGGTGATGAATCCCTGGGACGAGTACGCCGTCGAAGAGGCCCTGTTGCTCAGGGAGAAGTTCGGCGGCAAGGTGACGGTGATCGCTATGGGGCCGGAGGAGGCCCGCGAGGCCCTCAAACACGCCGTGGCTATGGGGGCCGACGAGGCCATCCGCCTCTGG
>WFUY01000070.1 GCA_015484715.1 Thermoflexales bacterium
GGAAGGGGAGGGACCCAAAAGCGTAACTGTTCACCCTCCCGCAGGTTAGGCGCGTTTCCGACGCGAAACCGTGCTTCAAATAGCCCATCGGGGCTGAAAGCGCCCTCGACCGGGGACCTGCGGGAGGGTAGTACGAATCCCGGATGTCAGGAGGGAAGGAGATTGGCAAACACGAGATCGGCCATCAAACGACTGCGCAGCGCTGAGCGCCGGCGGCTTCGCAACCGCTACTACCGGGGGCGGGCGCGGACCTTCATCAAGAAAACGCGCCGCTTGATCGCCGAGGGCAAGCTGGAAGAGGCTCAGGAGATGGCGCGTCTGGCCATCAGCGCCCTGGACAAGGCCGCCGAGAAGGGGATTATCCACAAGCGCAACGCCGCCCGGCGCAAGTCCCGCTTGATGCACCACCTCAACAAGGCGCTACAGCAGCAGCAGGCTCAACCCCAGTAGGTTGGCCGGGCGCTGAGGGGATCCTTGTCCACCTCCTCTAGCCGGTTCGGCTTGCTGCGCTGCGTTCCACCATCCCTCTCCCCCGAGGCGAGAGGCCGTCGGGTGAGGGGCGCCCCCCTTCGGATTCCCGGAGGGGTTTTCTTGCTTTGGGGTGGCTCCGCCCCCTTACCGCTCCAAGCCCCCCCCGCTACCAGAGAAAAGAGGCCAGGCAACGTTGCCTGGCCTCTTCGTATCACCGCTTCAAGCGACCAAGGACACCCTCTAAGCCCTTCCTCCTTCACCCGTTGACCGCCGACCGCCGACCACCCGACCCCTTGACCCCGTGGCCACTCAACCACCTGACCACCCGACCAGGCGACGGCCGAGGACTGAAGACCGAGGACCGAAGACTGCACATCACCGACCGCGTATGACGAGCGGCAGGTAGGTGCTGTAGGGCGGCCGGACCGGTCCGAAGACGTTGTTGTACTCTTCGTACTCCGGCACCAGCGAGTAGGGCCGGGAGGAGAACTCTGGGTAGTTGTCCACCTTGACGTAGAAGAACCGAGGCGAGACGGGCGACGGCGAGAAAGCAATGGGGACGGTGACCACTTTGCCCGCCGGAATGGGCTCAACGTTGCTGTAGAACTCGCCGTACCGATCGTAAGGATAGGATTGGGGCGGCGGATCAGGGTTCACGTAGAGGTCCACGAAGAAGGGCGCACAGAAGTCCGGCGGGGAGTCCGGACCGGGGACCGAGTTGCAGGCGGTGCCGGTCCCTTGATTCTTGATCACCACCTGGACGACCCCTGCCTGGTTGCCCCAGACCTTCCCTTCCACCACCACGTCCACGATGGTCAGGTCCGGCACCCCCAGCGGCGCTACTATCTGGTTGTCTGAAGGCCGGGCCTCGGCCCCGCTGATCCCGCTATCTCCGATGGAGAAGCGGATGTCGAAGTTGGTCATCTCTCGGGTGAAGGTCAAGGGCACCTGGATGGCGAACTGCTGGGTGCCCGTCATCCAGGCCGACAGGTCCCCGGTCGCCAGGTAGAGGACGTCCGCGGACTTGGCCGATTCCTGCCAGAGCGCCCCAGGCCCCACATAGGTCACGGAAGGAGGCTTGGTCGCCGTTAGGACCACCCCCGTCGTGCCGATGGCGGCGTTGTTGGTGTAGTGGACGGTGAAGGTCACCACCTTGCCCGGATAGGGCGGCGTGTCTATGTAGTCCACGCTGATCTGGAGATCAGGATGGGTGGTGACTACATCCGTGTCTTGGTCACCGTTGTTATCCGGTGGGTCACCCGGCGTTGGAGTGGTGAGCACCACCGTCGCCGTGAGGAAGCGGGTACCAGCCAGCAGCGTCTCGTCCACCTTCACAAAGACCTGAGCGGTGTGGTCGGTGTCGGCGTCCACCCGGTCCATCTGAAGGAGGACCTGACGGCTGTTGACGAGGCTGCAGGTGGACCCGGCGACCGGCAGGCAACCATCGAAGCTGCTGTACTCCGGCAGCGTGAAGGTGATGCGCACGCTGTAGGCCGGCCCGTTGCCCGCGTTGCCGTAGTTCAGGCTGTAGATCAGCCGCTCTCCGACCCCTGCCCCGAGTTGGCCGTCGGACAGGTTCACCCAGAGATCGGGGGCGCTGCTGACCGTGACGGTGGTCCAGGCCGTGGTGGGGTAGCCGTCGTCCTGGGCTGCCAAGCGAGCGCTGTTGGTGAGCACCACGCCGTCATCCAGGTTGTTGGCCACCTTCACGACAAGGGTCGCCGTCCCCTGCCCGCCCAGGCGGCCCAGGTCGCCCAATTGCCAGCTCACGATGCCACCGGCGTAGGAGCAGGGAGCCGGCGCACAGCTCTGGAAGCTGGTGTTGGGGTCCAGCGTGTCCGTTAGGAGCAGCGTATGGGCATCGGCCGGACCGACGTTGGTGAAGGTGAAGGTGTAGGTCAGGAGCCCGTCGGCGGCCACCGGGTTGGGCGCTCCTGCCTTGCTCAGCACCAGCGATGGCGCATCCACGCTGGAGGTCACCCAGGCGGTGGCCGAGTAAGCCCCGCTGAGGGCCGAGAAGCGGGCCCGGTTGGTGATCACCGTGCCTTGGGCCAGGTGGTTGTTCACCCGGACCGTCAGGGTGACGACCGCCTGCTGATGGGCCGGCAGATCGTCGGGGTTCCAAGTCACGACCCCGGTATCGGTATCGTAGTCGCAGCGGGTCGCCGGTGCACAACTCACGAAGGTCGTATTGGCCGGCACCGCGTCGGTCAGCACCACCCCGGTGGCTTGGCCATCTCCCGTGTTGCTGTAGACCAACCGGTAGGTCATCAACCCCAGCACGGGGGCTGGGTTGGGCGTCACCTCCTTGCGCAGGGCCAGCGATGGTGCATAGACCGTCGTCACCGTCGAATCCTGGTTGGAGGGCGTCTCGTCGCTGTCGGCAATCACCTGTCCCAAGAGCACCGTCTTGTCCTCCAAGGGCACCGTGACCCGAACGGTGACGTAGATCAACCCATCCTTGCCCGCCTCTAGGGTGGGGATCACCCAGACGTTGTTCGTCCCCGTGTAGGGAGACGGATTGGCGGAGACGAAGGTGACGTTAGCATCGTAGGTCATCGTGATGCGCACGTTGTGGAGGGGCGCAGTCCCCGTGTTGCTGTACCGGACGGTGTAGACCAAGTTCAGCCCCACGTCCACCGGGTCCGGGGAGTCGCTGAGGGAGACCTGTAGGTCCGGCGTCGAGGTCACCACCGTCGTCTCGGTGACTACGTGCTCCGCCAGGCGGCTCCCGCCGATGATCACTTGGTTGGTCAAGAGGGTCCCGGAGATGAGCGAGTTGGCCACGTTGACGAAGACGTAGATGGTCCCTCCGGCACCGGGGGCCAGCGTGCTCTTCGTCCAAACGTTGTTGCCCCCATCGGGAGGAGGCCCGGCGCTGGCGAAGGTCACGTTGGCATCGTAGGTCTCCGTGATGCGCACGCTCCGGGCAGCGGCGTTGCCCACGTTGGTGTAGATGATGGTGTACATCAGGGATTCGCTGGCCCCCACCGGGTCCTCGCTATCCACCTTGCTGACAATCAGATAGGGGGCCTGGATGGTGAAAAGATCGGTAGCATCGGTGAAGCCACCGTAGGAAGCCACGATGGTCCCTGTGCCGCTGAGGATCGGCGCCGGTGTGAAGGTGGTAGAAATGCCTGGATTCGGCGCGAAGCTGCCCGAGGCCAGCACACCTGTCGCGCTCCAGGTGGCGTTGTAGTCCCGCTTGTAGTTGTTGTAGACGTCGTAGCCAGAGACGTAGGCAGTGTAGGTGTCGTAGATGGTCATTGTGTGGGTGGTGACCTCGGTCCCGCCGTTGTTGGGAGCCGTCCGAATCACAATGTGGTCCAGCGCCGCCGGCGTCACCGTCAGCACCACCGTGTCGGAAACCCCGCCGTGGGTCCCCGTCACCGTCCAGGTGGCCGCCACGGTGGGCGTCACCACGTTCCCCACAAAGCTCCCCCCACTCGCCGGCGGAATCGTGAAGACCGTCTGCGCCGTCACCTCCCCACGGCTGTTGTCGTAGACATCAAAGGCCTCCGCCGTGTAGGTGATCCCCTCCCCCGCCGAGATCACCGCCGTCGCCGGAGAGACCACAATGTAGTCCAGCGCCGCCGGCGTCACCGTCAGCACCGCCGTGTCGGAAACCCCGCTGTAGGTCCCCGTCACCGTCCAGGTGGCCGCCACGGTGGGCGTCACCACGTTCCCCACGAAGCTCCCACCACTCGCCGGCGGAATCGTGAAGACCGTCTGCGCCGTCACCTCCCCACGGCTGTTGTCGTAGACGTCAAAGGCCTCCGCCGTGTAGGTGATCCCCTCCCCCGCCGAGATCACCGCCGTCGCCGGAGAGACCACAATGTAGTCCAGCGCCGCCGGCGTCACCGTCAGCACCGCCGTGTCGGAAACCCCGCCGTGGGTCCCCGTCACCGTCCAGGTGGCCGCCACGGTGGGCGTCACCACGTTCCCCACAAAGCTCCCCCCACTCGCCGGCGGAATCGTGAAGAC
>WFUY01000071.1 GCA_015484715.1 Thermoflexales bacterium
GAGACAGGTGCGGAACTTGAGGAGTGTAAAGGGCTGGCCGGCCGAGATACGTCGCTCCCGATGGAAGACCGGCCCCCGATCCTCCGGCCAGAGCCACCCATCCAGTTTGATGGCCAGGGCAACCAGGCCGAATAGGGGCGCGGTCACTACCAAACCGATGCCGGCCAGCACGCGGTCGAAACCTTCTTTCAACCAGTCTGTCTCCACCGGTTCGGGGATGGTGGTTGGCATCCTCCCTTCCCCCTCAGGTCGTCGGCTGTCGAGGACAGCATCGTTGCCCCCTCGGCCGTCGCTCCCGCACCCTCTCGAGCACCCCTCAATCATACCACACATCGTCCTCTCCGACCACCGGGGCCGACCAGTGATTACCCATAAGTGAGCGAGGGGATGGGCTGCAGCAGGCCATCCACGAATTTCTCACGAATGCACGAATGGGGCAGTTCCTCAACTCGTGTATTCGTGCCCCATTCGTGGACGGCTGACCTCCCTACCCCAGCCCAGGGGGAAAAAAATCGCCTCAGAAAAGGCTTGCGACGGGCGTCATCCTGTGGTAGAATGGCTGTGCGGTGGCTCGAAGCTTCCTGGCAATTTCCATATAAGAGGAGGGGTGAGTTATGGAAAAGCCCTGGCTGGCTCATTACGATGAAGGTGTCCCCCACTCGCTAGAGCCCTACCCCCAAATCCCCCTGTTCCACTTCCTCGAAGAGAGCGCTCGCAAGTACCCCAACCACACAGCCACCATCTTCAAAGGCGGCAAGCTCACCTACCAGGAACTCAACACGCTGAGCGATCGGCTGGCCGCTGCCCTGGCCAACCTGGGCGTCAAGAAAGGGGACCGGGTGGTGCTCTATATGCCCAACTCCCCCCAGTTCGTCATCAGCTACTACGGCGTGCTCAAGGCGGGTGGGGTGGTGGTGGCCTCCAATCCCCTCTACTCGGAGCGGGAGTTGGAGCACCAGATCAACGACTGCGGCGCAGAGACCATCATCCTCCTGAGCGCCTTCTACGGAAAGTTCAAGCGAGTACAGCCTCACACCGGGGTGAAGAACGTCATCGTGACCAACATCAAGGAATACCTCCCTCCACCCCTGCGCATCCTCTTCACGCTGCTCAAGGAGAAGAAGGAGGGACACCGGGTCACCCTGGCGGCCGGGGACTATAAATTCCAGGACCTGCTGAGCCGCCACACGCCGGCCGATCGGCCCCAGGTGGATGTGGGGCCTGACGACATTGCCCTCTTCCAGTACACAGGTGGCACGACGGGGGTGCCCAAGGGGGCGGTGGCCCTTCATCGCAACCTGGTGGCCAACACCCTCCAGATCCGGGCCTGGCTCCCCAACACCATTGAAGCAGGCGAGGTAGTGATGGCGGCCATCCCCCTCTTCCACGTCTACGGGATGGTGGCCGCGATGAACTATGCCATCCAGTCAGCCGCCACCCTGGTCCTGATCCCCAACCCCCGTGACTTGAAGGACGTGCTCTCTTCCATCGTGAAATACAAGGTCTCCATCTTCCCCGGCGTTCCCACGATGTACAACGCCATCAACAACCACCCTGACGTGGCGGCCGGCAAGTACGACCTAAGCTCCATCAAGGCTTGCATCAGCGGCTCCGCCCCGCTCATGCTGGAGACCAAGCGGCGCTTTGAGCAACTGACGGGAGGCAAGCTCTTCGAAGGCTACGGCCTGAGTGAGGCTCCCACCGCCACCCACTGCAATCCGATGTTCGGCGTGAACAAAGAGGGCAGCATCGGCCTCCCCTTCCCCGACGTTGAGGCCAAGATTGTGGATCTGGAGACGGGTGAGGAGGAACTCCCTGTTGGCGAGGTGGGTGAGTTGGTAATCCGAGGGCCTCAGGTAATGCAAGGCTACTGGAACATGCCCACGGAGACGGCCAACGTCCTGCGGAACGGCTGGCTCTACACCGGCGACATCGCCCGAATGGACGAGGAAGGCTACTTTTACATCGTAGACCGCAAAAAGGAAATGATCATCGCCGGCGGCTACAACATCTACCCCCGGGAGGTGGAAGAGGTCCTGAAGGAGCATCCCAAGGTGCTGGAGGTGGCCGTGGCCGGCATCCCGGACCCCTACCGAGGGGAAACGGTGAAAGCCTGGATCGTCCTCAAGCCGGGGGAGACCGCCACCCGCGAGGAGATCCGGGAGTTCTGTCGGGACAAGCTGGCTCGCTACAAGATCCCCACCCACATCGAGTTCCGAGATGAACTGCCCAAGACGATGGTGGGGAAGGTTCTGCGTCGGGTACTGGTGGAAGAGGAGAAGAAGAAGGC
>WFUY01000072.1 GCA_015484715.1 Thermoflexales bacterium
CCCTTCTCTCCCGGCGATGCTACAATCAGCGTTTCTCCAGGCACTTCCGCACCACGTCCAAGACCGGTGCTTAGTCCTCGGTCCTCGGTCCTCAGTCCTCGGTTGGCGGTCCGCCGTCGGAGGGTTCGTTTTTGAACCCCCCTTGACAAACCGGAACGATCGTGCTACTCTGCCCCGTCTGATAGATCACGGATGCACACGGATGGGACGGATGGACACGGATTGCCCGGAAGACATCCGCGCCGATCCGTCGAATCTGTCCTGATCCGTGTCCCATTAAGACCGATCACGGCGCCGGCGGCCTCGACGAAGCAGGAACCGGGCAGGGGTTCCCCGTAAGCCCCGAAGAACAGAACTTCCAGAATTCGTCCGCCACTTCCTCAAAGGTCTTCGCCTCGGCTTCCTGGCGGGCTGCTGCGACGATGTGATCGGGCAACCGGGGGGTGAGCTGGGCCAGCAACTGTTCTCCCCGTTTCTTGGTCAACTCCTCGCCGGCCGGATGTTGCAGGACGAAGGCGATGAGGGCCAGGGCCTGTTCGGGCTCGTCTTGCTCCAACAGCAGGTCGGCCATCCCCACCATAACCTCCAGAGCCAGGGGCAGGGCACCGATCTCTCTGGCCCCGTTCAGAGCCCGGCAGAAGTACTCCCTCGCTTCCCGGTACTCTCCCAGAGCCCGTGCAGCATTGGCCAGGTTGTCGAGGGAGATGGCCACTCCCAGCCGATCCCCCATCTCCCGGCGGATGATCAGGCTCTCGTGGTAGTATCGCTTCGCCTCTTGGTACTTTCCCAAGTCGTAGGCCACCAGCCCTAGGTTGCCGAGGGAAAGGACGATGCCCACCCGGTCGTCGAGCCTGCGGAAAACCGCGAGGCCCTCTTTGCACAGGTGTTCCGCCCGCTCGTATTCTCCCCGCGCCCGAGCGATGAGGCCCAGATTGGCGAGAGCGCTTGCCGCCCCCGGCAGATGCCCGATGTCCTTGAAGATGGTCAAACCTTCCCGGCTGAACCGCCACGCCCGTTCGTATTCCCCTCGAATTCGGGCGACAATGCCCAAATTGTTGAGCCCATAGGCCACGCCCTTCTCGAAGCCTATCTCCCTGTACATCGCCACGCTTTTCCGAAGGTGCTCCTCGGCTTCTTCGTATTCCCCCAGCGTGCCGGCAATGACGCCCAGGGCATTCAAGCAGAAAGCGGCGTCCTTTTGAGCGGGATCGCCAAGGGGGCGCAATAGGGAAAGGCTCTCCAGCAGCGCTTCCCTGGCTTGCGCGTAGGCTCCGAGCCGGAAGAGGAACCATCCTCGCCGTGCCAACACCTTCCCCAGGACGAGCCTCCGCTTGGGGGAGCCCGCCTCTTCCGGGGCTGCTCGCCATTGATCCGCTGCATCCCCAAAGACCTCGCTGCCCTCTTGGAACCAGCCGCGCCAGTCGTAGAAGGTGAAAAGCCCTTCTGAGAAATCGGTGATCATCTCGAGGTGCCCGTGGGCAATGGCCCACCTCCACCCCGCCCTGATGTTGTCTATCTCCTCGCCGACCTCCTCCAAGGCTGCTTTCCGCCCCGGCCCCGAAAAGGCTTCCTCCTTCCGGCGAAGGAAAGCCGCGTAATAGCGGCAATGCCGGTTCCGCACCGAGGCCATCTCCCCAGGGATTTCCCGGAGCTTCCCCTCCGTGTATTGGCGCAACAGTTTGTGTAGCTCGTAGCGCCCTGTCTCACGTCTGCGAAGGAGGGATTTACCCTCCAAGGCCGAGAGCACGGAGGGAGAGGCCCCAACCACTTGCTCCGCCGCCTCTTGGCGGAAGCCACCCTGGAACACGGAAAGCCCTCTGGACACCCGTTGCTCCTCCTCCGTGAGCAGCCTCCAGGAATGCTCAAACACCACCCGCAGGCTACGGTGCCGCCGAGGGACGTCCTGCATCGAGGAGGTTAAGATCTCCAGGCCCCGTTCGAGCTCCCGGACGATCCTCGCGCCGGCGAGCTCCCCGACCCAGGCAGCCGCGATCTCAATCCCCAGGGGCATCCCTTCTACCAGTTGGCAGATGCGTATCACAGCGGTCTTTTCTCTCTCCAGAGAGAAGCCCGGACGCCTCCGCCGGGCGATGTGGACGAATAACCGCACCGCACTGTAGCGCTCAGGGTGCATCTCCCCTTCGTCCTCGGGCACTTTCAGCCCTCCCACCCGAAACAACCACTCCTGACGCAGGTTCAGGCTCTGCCGAGAGGTGACCAGGAGTTTCACTCTTGGGGCCGCCTGCAGGATTTCCCCCAGCAAGCCCGCGCCTCTGACGAGGTGCTCGAAACCGTCCAGCACCAGCAGCAGCTCTTTCCCCCTCAGGTAGTTCAAAAGCTGCTTCTCAGGGGCCTCCCGACCGTAGAAGGAGAACTTGAGGGCGTCGGCGATGGCCGGCACCAGGAGCGCCGCCGAGGGGACGGCCTCTAAGGGGACAAAACAGGCCCCGTGCAGGAAATGGTCC
>WFUY01000073.1 GCA_015484715.1 Thermoflexales bacterium
TTCATCACCAGAATCCCTTGGGAGAGCCCGATGGAGAGCTCGGAGGTCCGCCACCTCATTGACCAAGGTGAAGGGCCAACGGTCGAGTTCAAAGAGGACTTCACGACGGCCATCGTCCGGGAGATCGTCGCCTTCGCCAACGGCAGCGGCGGGGTGATCCTCGTCGGTGTGGCAGACGATGGAACCCCGGTGGGCGTGGACGATCCCCGTCGGATCGCCGACCGGGTGATGGGCCTCTGCCGCACCGGCATCAAGCCGGCCCTGACACCCCAGACCGAGGTCGTCACCGGCGAGGGAAAAACGCTCCTCCTCATCCGCGTGCCGGAGGGAACCCAGAAGCCCTACACGGCCAACGACATCTGCTACGTGCGGGCCGGCGCCACGACCCGGCGTGCCCGACCCGATGAACTCCGACGCCCGAGTCTGGAGAGCAGCTACACCGAGTACGAGCGCACGCCGGTGGCCGAATCCAGCCTGGAGGACCTGAACCTGGCCCGACTCCAAGCATACATCGAACGGCGTGCACCGGGGGCGATTCAGATCAACGGCCTGCGCCCCTCGGACGTAGCCGTGAGTTGGGGGTTGGCCCGGCGGGAGGCCGGGCGCGTGGTCCCCACCGTGGCCGGCCTTATCCTGTTCGGGTTGGACCCACAGCGAGAGCGCCCCCAATGGGGGCTGGGCGCTGTACGGATCCACGGCACCGAGTTAACGGATCCCATCGTAGACCGGGCGGACCTGGAGGGCACGGCAGACCGGATCATCGAGCAGGCCCTGGCCTTCGTGCGACGCAACATGCGCGTCGCGGCCCTCTTCGAGGAGGATGCATCGGCCCGCCGACGTGACCTGCCGGAGTATCCCCTGGGAGCCGTCCGGGAGGTGTTGACCAACGCCGTGGCTCATCGGGATTACAGCAGCACCGGGCGCATCCTGTTGCGCATCTTCACCGACCGGCTGGAGGTCACCAACCCAGGGGGGCTTCCGCCCGACCTGACGCTGGAGGAGATCACCCAACGGGGCGGGGCCTCCTACCCCCGCAATCCGATCATCGCCCGGGTGCTCAGGGAGTGGGGCTATGAAGTGGGTCGAGGCCTGATCCGCATCCGCCGGGAGATGGAGGCGTTGGGGTCCGCACCGCCCCGCTTCGACGCGAACCGGGTGCGCTTCACCGTAGTGCTGCCTTCTCGCCACCGCAAGGGGAGCTTCTGATGCGAGGAATGTCCATCGAGAACCTCAGCGCCGGGTTCGGCGGGTTCACTGCCATCCGCGACATCACCCTCACCATCGTGCCCAACAAGGTCACCGCCATCATCGGCCCCTCGGGGTCGGGCAAGTCCACCCTCCTGCGCTGCCTGAACCGGATGCACGAGGAAGTGCGGGGGGCCTGGATGCGCGGGCGGGTGCTCCTGGACGGAGAGGACATCGACGCCCCGGAGGTGGACCCGGTGCAGGTCCGACGCCGGGTGGGGATGGTCTTTCAGCGCCCCAACCCCTTCCCCACGATGTCCATCTTCGACAACGTGGCGGCGGGGCTGCGGCTCGGCCACTGGGGGCGTGTGCCCGACCTGGAGGAGCGGGTGGAACGCTCCCTGCGCCAGGCGGCCCTCTGGGACGAGGTCAAGGACAAGCTGCACGAGCCGGGCACCGCCCTCTCCGGCGGTCAGCAGCAACGGCTTTGCATCGCCCGGGCCCTGGCCGTGGAGCCGGAGGTCCTCCTGATGGATGAGCCGGCCTCCGCCCTGGACCCCATCGCCACCCTGCGCATCGAGGACCTGATGCGGGAGCTGGCCCAGACCTACACCATCATCGTCGTGACCCACAACATGCAGCAGGCCGCCCGGGTCTCCGACTACACCGCCTTCCTGATGATGGGCGAGGACCGGGCCGGCGTCCTGGTCGAGTACGGGCCGACCGAGCAGATCTTCACCAACCCCAAGGACAAGCGTACCGAGGACTACATCACGGGGAGGTTCGGATGAGCCGCAAGCGGCGTGTGCTCTTCCTCTGCACCGGCAACTCGGCCCGGAGCCAGATGGCCGAGGGGCTGGTCAACCACTTCCGAGGCGACCGGTGGGAGGCCTACTCGGCGGGCACGAAACCGGCCGGCTACGTCCATCCCCTGGCCATACGGGCGATGGCCGAGCTGGGGGTGGAGATCGGCACCCAGCGCTCCAAGTCGGTGGACGAGTTCCGGGATGCCCAGTTCGACCTGGTCATCACCGTCTGCGACGACGCCGACCGGAACTGCCCCGTCTGGCTGGGGCGCGGCCGGCGGGTGCACAT
Organism: Thermoflexales bacterium; assembly: GCA_015484715.1. GTDB lineage: Bacteria > Chloroflexota > Anaerolineae > S140-20 > S140-20 > S140-20. The sequence continues at coordinate 2,281 of WFUY01000073.1, forward strand.
CGGCTTCCCGGACCCGGCAGCGGCGACGGGCAGCGAGACCCAGCGGCTGGCCGTCTTCCGAGAGGTGCGGGATGGTCTGCGCCGGCGCATCCTGAGCTACTTGGATCGGTTCGAGCGCTCTGCGGGAGAGGAGGGGATGGATGATCCGTAAAGCTTTCGAGCAGGACCTGCAGCGGTTGCAGGAAGAGGTGTTGGTCCTAGGGAGCATGGTCGAAGAGGCGCTGACCGCCTCGGTGGACAGCCTCAAGCGGCGGGATATGGAGGCCTCGCGCCGGATCATCGCCAACGATCGGCAAATTAATGAAAAGCGCTTCGCCCTGGAGGCCCAGGCGCTAACCTTGATCGCCACCCAACAGCCGATGGCCAGCGACCTGCGCACTCTGGCGGCGGTGTTGGAGATCGTCACCGAACTGGAACGGATGGGCGACTACGCGAAGGGCATCGCCAAGATCAACCTGATGATCGGGGACGAGCCGTTGATCAAGCCGCTCATTGACATTCCCCGGATGGCGGAGAAGGCGCGGGATATGCTGCACCGGGCGTTGGAGGCGTTTATCCGGCGGGACGTGGAGTTGGCCCAGGCCATTCCCGAAGAGGATGACGAGGTGGATGCCCTCTACAACCAGGTCTATCGGGAGCTGATGACCTTCATCATGGCCGACCCCCACACCATCGAACAGGCCAACTATCTCCTGTGGGCGGCTCACAACCTGGAGCGCACCGCCGACCGGGTGACCAACATCTGTGAACGGGTGATCTTCACCGTCACGGGCGAGATGATCGAGATGGACGTGGACGAGGAAGAGGTTTGACCGAACCATAACCTTGGAGTATAATTCAATGCGGGTTGGCGAACCCCGCTTTTTGCACGGCCCCCCCGCCCCTGGAAGGTCAGCAAGGCACCTCGGTGATCAAAGGATCCTGCGTAACGACTTGGACAGAAGGGCAACGGTACCAACGTCCGTTGCCGGTAGCGGTTCGCCGATCGTTCAAGATCTGTTTCCCCCTCTCCCGAATACTGCAACAGATCTGTGAAAAGGAGGGAAGAGACCGTATGACCGAAGAGAAGCTCAGCCTCTGGGAACGGGCCAAACGATCCGTTCAAGACCTCATCTACGGCATGGCAGCACACGAGATGACCCGCCAGGCCCTGAAGACGCGGGGAAGTATGGAACATCTTTTCATCCTCATCACGATGGGCGACCTGCTAGGTGTGCCCATCCTGCCGCCCTACTACTCCCTGCGTCTGCTCCCCTACGTGGTGCCCCAGATCGCCACCTGGAAACGGCGCATGCTGCGCGAGAAAGACTTGACCGACGCTCTGGCTTAGTCCCGCCTGGACCCCCATTCTTGAGACAAGCCATCAAACGAGGAGCAAGCAATGTCGCTCAAGCGCATTTTCGAGGAAAACCCTGAACGACGCTACATTATGTTTGGCGGTAAGGGAGGGCTGGGCAAGACGACCTTCTCCGCCGCCACGGCCTACTACCTGGCTCAACAGGGCCATAAAGTGCTGGTCTTCTCCGTGGACCCCCAGGCTTCGCTCTCTGACATCTTCGAGCGGGACATCTACGGCAAGGGGGCCGTTGAAATCATCCCTAATCTCTTCGCTCAGGAGATTGATGCCGACCAGCGGATCCGAGAGTACCAGGAGGAAATCCGCCAGAAGATCCGCGATATGTACGGGATGGACGAGATTCCCGATGAGATCGAAAGCTACATCCGGGCTGCGGCGGCAGAGCCCGCGATGGAGGAGAGCGCCATCTTCGATCAGGTCGTGGACATCGTGGTGGCCGGCGAGTACGACTACTACATCTACGACCTGGTCCCGCTGGGCCACGCCCTCTACTACCTGAGCATGGCCAGTGTCTACGACGAATGGATCACCAAGATCACAGCCTTGCGTGAGGAGATGCGGGAATACGAGGAGATGGCAGCCCGCTACGCCCGGGACAAGGAGCTCCAAGAGGACCTGATCCTCAAAGAACTCCAGTACATCAAGCACCGCATCAACACCTCCTCCAGCATCTTGACCGATCGGGAACGGACAGCTTTCTTCTTCGTCCTGGTGCCCGAGGAGATGATCTTGATAGATACGCAAAAGGCCGCAGGGCTCTTCGCCAAGTATCAGGTGCCCCTCAGCGGCTACATCGTCAACCGGGTGCTACCCGACTCCCTGATGCAGCAGCCCAATATTCCGGCCTACCTGCGCAACCGGTACGAGATGCAACAGAAGTACCTCGCCGAGATCAAGCGGCTCTTTGGGGATCAGGTGCTGGCCTACATCCCCGAGTTCGAGCGGGATGTGACCGGCCTGCCGATGATCGAGCGGATGGCCGAGGTCATGTTTGGGAACGGAGCGTGAACGATGCGCATCGAGAAGACCCTCTCCCAATTCCTGGATGAACATCCCCGGTTGAAGTACACCTTCTTCGGCGGCAAGGGGGGCGTGGGCAAGACGGTGATGGCCGGTGCAGCGGCCGTTGGCTTCGCCCGCCGAGGCCGGCGCACCCTCCTCGCCTCCACCAACCCGGTCCATAGCCTGAGTGGCATGCTGGAGCAGGACGTCTTTGGCGCCCCCACACCTGTGGAAGGCGTCCCCAACCTCTGGGCTTACGAAATTGACACCCGGGAGACCATTGAGAAGTCCAAACAGGAGATCCGGGAGAAGATTGACTGGTTCCTCAAGTTCGCCGAGATCCGCACCAAGGCTGACGAATTCATCGAGTCGGCCACAATGAACCCGGCCTTCGAGGAATCGGCAATGTTCGAGAACATGATTGACATCATGTTCAAGGACGAGTATGACGTCTATGTCTTCGACACCGCGCCTACCGCCAACGCCCGTCGTCTGTTGGGGATGTCCTCCGTCTATTCCCTTTGGGTCAACAAGATGATGCAGAGCCGGGAGGAGGCCCGCAGCCTACGGGAGATGCTTTCCTACAGCAAGAAAAAAGAAGAGAAGGACCCGCTGATGGAGTACCTCCTCAACTTCCGAGAGCGCATGCAGCATGCCAAGGAACTGCTGACCGACCCAGAACTGACGGCCTTCTTCTTCGTCACGCTGCCGGAGGCCCTGCCCATCGCCGTCATCCGCCGCTTCATCAACTGGTTCCACGACTTCGGCATCCCCGTGGGCGGGGTGGTCGTCAACATGGTCATTGACAAAGAGAGGATCGGAGCCGATGCGGCGGAGTTCGTGCTGAACCGAGTGGCGATGCAAGACGAGTACATGGAGGTCATCGAGCAGGAGTTCGACGGTCTGGTTCGCAGCATCGTCCCCCTCTTCGACACCGAGGTGAAGGGGGTGCCGATGCTCATTGAGACCGCCGAGCGGATGTTCGCCTAGCGAACCAAGCCGTCCACCGGATTGAATGGGTCGGATCAAACAGCCGATCGTTGCTGAGGGGCAGGGTGGTAGCAGGAGGTCTGTGGCCGTCGGGGGATAACGCTCCCCGGCGGTCGCCTTTTAGAGTTCATCGGAACGTCCGTTCAAAGGAGACCAATGTGCAGCCGACCGATCTGGTGCGCCACGACATCGCAGCCAGCAACCTGCTGTTAGGCGATTCCCTATTCCTCTCGCTCGGCTTACCGCCGGGCTGGGAGTTGGCCCCCGGAGTAGGGCGACCGGAGGTCATCGCCAACCACGAGCGAGGGGGCAAGAAGTGGGTCGCCTCAGGCCGGGCCTGGTATGTGGTCTTCGATGCCGAGCGCCGCTGGGCGATGGAATTGATGCTGCAGGTGGGGGCATTGTCCCGGCGATGGAACCGGGCTCCGGTCGGGGAGGTGGCCGAGGTCACCGTCCATGGCCATCCAGCCACAGTGCGCTGGCGAGAGGGGCGACGGGGGCTCTTCCGGCGCCACACCATCACCTTCCTGCGGGTGGAGTTCGACTGTCCGGTGAGCGAGCGACACCTGGTGGTGGAGTTCAGCGGGCGATGTCCCCGGGAGGGGTTCGAGGAGATGCTGGCGGCGATCCCCTACCTGCGCTGTCACTAGTCCGATTGCGCCCAGTCCTGGGGAGCGGCCCTGAAAGGACCTCCTTCACTTTTGGCTTTGGGGAGGGACCGAGGACTACAAACTACCCTGACGGGGATGGGTGAGGGCTGTGCGCAGGGCGCTGAAGAGATCGCTGGCCGGGCGCTCGGTCAGCCCGGACAGGCGTAGGTGGAGCAAGAGGTGGGGCTTGCTACGCCGCCAGGAGAGACGGTAGAGAGAGGTGCCATAATCCTGGAGAAAGGCTCCGATGGCCTGGCTGAGGGCTTTCCCCTGGGAGCCCCGGCGGGCAATGCGGAGCCCGTGGGGGCCTTCCTCCCACTCCCAGGGAGGCTGCTCTTCGCGCCGCAGCGAGCGCTCCAACCGGCTGCCGGCCGGAACCACTTCGATCTCTCCTCGGCGAGAGGAGCGAAGCTGGGCCCTGATGATCAGTTCATCCCGCCGGCCTCGCAGCCGGTTGATCGCCCAGAGGGGGAGGATCTCCCGCGACTCCAGCAGGAAGATAGCCTCTAGGTGGCGGAAGGGCGGGTTGGCCTTGCTGACCATCGCCTTGGCTCCCGAAGCGGCGGAACCGATCCACACCATCTCTAGCCGACCCCCTAGCCGCTGGAGGCCCTCGCGCAGCCAGGTCAGCGTGCGGATGCCACGACGGCGGTTATACCAGGTCCCCCCAACGTACCAGAGGGCCATCAGGATGGCGATGGCCCAGATGACGCGCTGAGCAGCGAGGGACATCTTCTACCTCATACCCACCAATTCGTCACACTCACGATCTACTGTGCACCGGGTCCACTAGGGCGGAAAGGAGTTCGCGATGACCACAACTCCGGCAGGCCGCATCAACCGCTGGCGAGAGCGGGCCAGAGCCGTTGGGGAGTGGGTGGCCGGCTTCATCTATGGGATGACGGTGTTCGAAATCGTCCGCCACTTCCGCCGTCAACGGGCGGACCTGGAGCACCTCTTCGTCCTCATCAGCTTCGGCGATTTGCTGGGCGTGCCCATTCTCCCCCCCTACTACAGCCTCCGCCTGCTCCCTTACATCGTCCCCCTGATTCAGAAGTGGAAGTACCGGATGCTGCGGGAGCGGGACTTAACCGACCTGGCGGCCGATCTGGGGTAATAAGGCTCCGAGGCCCCTCGCTGGGCCTCGGAAGCTGAGTTGGCTGGGGCTTCCTCCCGTTTTCCTCAGATCCCGCCCAAGTAGGCCCTGCGCACGTCGGGATTCTCCCGCAGTTCCTTGGCGCTACCCTCCAGCACCACCTCTCCCGTCTCCAGCACGTAACCCCGATGGGCCACGCTCAGGGCCATCAAAGCGTTCTGCTCCACCAGCAGGATGGTCACCCCCTCCTCGCTGTTCAACTGCTGAATGGTCTCGAAGATCTCCTCCACCAGGAGAGGGGCCAGCCCCATGCTGGGCTCATCCAGCAACAGGACCCGGGGCTTGCCCATCAGGGCCCTTCCAATGGCCAGCATCTGCTGCTCGCCTCCCGAGAGGGTGCCGCCCAACTGATTGCGTCGCTCGGCCAGCCGGGGGAAGAGGTCGAAGACCCGTTCCATATCCAGACGGATGCCCTCTTTGTCGGTGCGGGTGTAGGCCGCGATCTCCAGGTTCTCCATCACCGTCATCCGGGCAAAGATGCGGCGACCTTCGGGGGCCTGGACGACTCCCCGCTTGACGATCTCGTGGGGAGGGAGGTCGGTGATCTCCTCCCCCTCCAGCAAAACCCGCCCCTCCCGGGGCTTGAGCAGCCCGGAGATGGTGTTCAACGTGGTCGTCTTGCCAGCCCCATTGGCTCCGATTAACGTGACGATCTCCCCTTCGTCCACGGTGAGGGAGATCCCTCGCAGGGCATGGATGTTACCATAATAGGTGTGCAGGTTTTGTACTTCCAGCATCGTCTTCTTCTCGCAGGAGGTATCAGGGGGAACGCCAGATCGCAGGCAGGCCCGCGATACCGTGACTCCCCAGACCTTCGGTCGGATGGACAGACGTCAGAGAAAGCGCCGGAGCACAGGAGGCTCCCCCCAAAAAAGCGGTCAGACGGCCTGGAGGGCTGTGGCTGCCCCTGTCCCCAGATAAGCCTCGATCACCCGAGGATCACGCTGCACCTCGGCCGGCGTCCCTTCTGAGATCTTCCGACCGTAGTCCAGCACCGTCACCACATCGGAGATGCCCATCACCACACGCATATCGTGCTCGATGAGCACGATGGTCAGTCCCAGCTCATCGCGCAGACGCCGGATGAACTGCATCGTCTCCTGGGTCTCGGCGATGTTCATCCCCGCCGTAGGCTCATCTAGAAGCAAGAGCTTCGGCTTGGTCGCCAGAGCTCGGGCGATCTCCAGGCGGCGCTGCTCACCGTAGGGCAGGTTCTTGGCCAGGAACTCCTCCCGTCCCAAAAGGCCCACGAAGCGGAGCAACTGGCGGGCCTCCTCCAGAGCCTGTTCCTCCTCGTCGCGCATCCGGGGCGTCTTGAAGATAGCGTCGAAGATGGTCGAACGCAGGTGCAGGTGCATCCCGACCAGGACGTTCTCCAGAACCGTCATATTGGCAAAGAGCCGGATGTTCTGGTAGGTCCGGGCGATCCCCAGCCTCGTCACGTGGTCGGGAGAGAGGAAGTGAATAGGACGACCTTCGAAGAGGATCTCTCCCTCATCGAGACGGTAAAACCCCGTCACACAGTTGAAGAAAGTGGTCTTGCCGGCTCCATTGGGGCCGATAATGCTGTGGATGGAGCGCTCCTGCACATCCAGGTCCAGGCTGTCCACAGCGACCAGCCCGCCGAAGCGCTTGGTGGCATTGTGGGCTTCCAGAATTCCCATTCCTCGCCTCCTATTCGCTGGCTACCGTGGCGGCGGGCGCTTTTTTGGGGGAAGGTTCCGGCACAGGTTCCCGGGATTCCTCTTGCCTGAGGGCCCGCACGTGGGTGGCCTCCGGCCACAGCCCTTCCGGCTTGTAGAGCATCATCACTACCATCGCAGCCCCGTAGACCAGCATCCGGTACTCGGCGAACTCCCGCAGCAGTTCCGGCAGCCCCATCAGGGCGAAGGCCCCGACGACCACGCCGGGCAGGCTTCCCATGCCGCCGACGATGATGAGACTGAGGACGTAGATGGAGATGAGTAGGTTGAAGCTATGGGGGGCCATCGAGTTGATCTTGGAGGCGAAGATCGCCCCACTCAGGCCGGAGAGGGCAGCGCCAGTGGCGAAGGCCAGCAGCTTCGTGGTGACCAGGTTGATCCCCATCGCCTCGGCAACATCCTCATCCTCACGGATGGCCATCCAGGCCCGCCCTAGGCGGGATGCCTTCAGGCGGATAGAGATGAAGAGAGCAATCAAACAGCCGATCAGGATCAGGTAGTAGAAGTGGGGTGGGTCTTTGATCACGATCCTCCCGATGATGGGGCCCTCAATGACGGGCCGGGCAATGCGGGTTAGCCCCTGGGCCCCCCCCAGGATCGGCTTGAGGAAGTCGGAGAGGACCAGAATTCGGATGATCTCGCCGAACCCCATTGTGACGATAGCCAGGTAGTCCCCCCGCATCTTCAGCACCGGCACACCCAAGATAACGCCAGCAGCGATAGAAGCCAGGATGGATAGGGGTAGGGCTTCCCAGAAGGTCAAGTTGAAGAAGCCCAGCTCCGTCGAGGTCAACACGGCCATGGTATAGGCACCAATGGCGAAGAAAGCCACGTACCCCAGGTCTAGCATCCCGGCGAACCCCACCACGATGTTCAGCCCCAGCCCCATCAGAATGTAGAGGCCCACCGTGTCCAGCACCTCGCTCATATAGGAGCCCACGATCCGAGGCAGCACAAGCAAGAAGAGGAGCACAAAGGTCCAGACCGCGATCTGGACCGTCATCGGCCGGCGCTGTTGGAGCTGTCGGTGCTCCTCCCGCAACCTACGGCCATACTGATGCCAGAGGGCCGCCAGGACAATCGTGACTATGAAGATGAGCAGAGCACCGACCGGCTTGAATCCCGAGCGGGCGAAGAAGAACTTGATGATCTTCCCTCGGAAGATGGGCAGGGTGGAGATAATGTCCTGGAGCAGCCCAACGATGAGGGTGACCAGGAAGCCGGTCGTTAGGGGACCTCGGATCAGCAAGGGGATCAAGGGGAAAAGGGTGCCGATCAGCCCGCTGACGACACTGAAGAGGAAAAGCAGCAGAGCCCCCGTGCGCTCCCCCCGGCTAAAGGTCAGGACCTCGATCAGCGCAGGGGAGGCGTTGGGGAAGATGCTCCGCAAGTCCCAGGGCTTGGGGATCAACGCCTTGGTCAGAAAAACGAGTACCACCAGGACAATGCCGCTGACCCCTCCGATGACGATGCCGCTGATCGTCGCATTCAGGGGAGAAGGGGACTTCTGACGGCGCTCAAAGAGGTAAGCTGCGATCAGGATGGAGAGGAAGAGCAACACATGCCCCACGGAGACGGCCTCGCCGATGAGCCCCCGTTTGCTGAACGCCTCTACCATCCCTGTCAGGGCCAAAAGCAAGGGAACCGTGCTGCTGATCAGGGCTGTGCGAAAGAGTTGAGAGGGCTGAAGATCGCGCATCGCATCGCTCCGTTTCAGGCTCGCTTGGTGGCCAGCCGCTCACCCAGGATCCCCGTCGGTCGGAAGATAAGCACCATCACCAGCATCGTGAAGGCGATCACGTCCTTCAGCTGGTAGGGGGCGGGGATGCCCAGACCGTCAAGGAAGAGGTTGGGACCAATGGACTCGAAGATGCCCAGAAACATCCCGCCCAGCATCGCGCCGGGCACGTTGCCGATCCCACCCAATACAGCGGCAGTGAAGGCTTTGATGCCGGGCACGAACCCCATCAGGAAAAAGACCTGTTTGAAGAGCAGGGCGTAGAGAAGTCCTCCGGCACCAGCCATCAGGCCGCCCAGGGCGAAGGAGACTGCGATCGTCCGATCCACGTCAATCCCCATCAGCGCGGCAGCCGCCCTGTCTTCAGCTACAGCCCGGACCGCCTTTCCCATTTTCGTGCGCTGGATGAAGGTGTAGAGCCCGGCCATCAGCAGCACCGCCGCGATGATCACCACCAACTGGGTCTTCAAGATCTGGACCCCCAGGATGGGCACCTTGCCGCTCAGAATATCCCAGTCGGGATAGACCTTGACGTCGGCGCCAAAGAGCCCGCGAAAGAGGTATTGGAGGAAGAAGGAAGCCCCGATGGCAGTGATGAGGGGGACCAGGCGAGGCGCGCCCCGCAAGGGACGATAGGCCACCCGTTCCAGCAGAACGGCTATTGTCGTGGAGGTGATCATAGCCACTGCTAGAACGATGAGCAGACTGAGGATCGGCTGGCGGTCTACGAACCCGCTACGTGCCATGCGGATGGCGAAGAAATACCCGATCATCGGCCCGCTCATAAAGATCTCGCCGTGGGCGAAGTTGATCATCCCTAGGATACCGTAGACCATCGTGTACCCCAGAGCGATGAGGGCGTAGATCCCCCCTTGGGCCAACCCGAAGACGATGAAGTCCAACCACTGTTTGCTGGTATACTTCCCCACCGCGAGGGTGCGGACAGAGCCGATGAGCACCATAGCGAGGAGCCCTCCGCCAATAAGCCAGAGGGCAATCTGAGTACCCGTTAATTCCATTCTCAGGCGTTGCTGCATAGTAGTCTCCTACCCTGTTCGAGGAGGTGGTCACGTCACAGGACAGGTGAACCTTCCCGGGGGCTTGGAAGCCCCCGGGAAGGTTGAAGTCAGCAGACCAAGGCCGCGCACTGCCAGGAGGCTACTTCCCACCCTTGGTGTAGACGACGGGGGGCGGCCAACCACCAGCCACGACCTCCTCCGTGATCTGGAAGACACCCAGCGCCTCGCCGGTGGCGCAGTCGCCCGTCTCCGTGCAGGAGAGCGTCCCCGTCAGCCCCTTGAAGCCCTTGGTGGCGTAGAGGGCATCCCGCAGCGCCTGGCGCGGAATGTGCAGCGTCCCATCCGCCTCCTGCACCGCCACCTTCTTGATCGCCTCAAAGAGCATCATCGTCGCATCGTAGGCGTGGGCGTGGAAGGCGCTGGGCGGAGGACCACCGTACTTGGCCTCGTGCTTCTTCAGGAACTCGTCGTAGGCCGCGCCAGCAACGTAGGGTCCACTCAAGTACATCCCCACCGCCGCGTCGCCAGCCGCCTCCACAAAGTCGGGCGTGAACATCCCGTCCGCACCCATCAGGATCACGTCCTCCAGGCCGCTCACCTCCTTGGCCTGCCGGGTGATGAACCCACCCTCGGCCACGAAGATGGGATAGTAGATCAACTCCGGCCCGGTAGCCGCAATCCGCGTCAGCACAGGGCGCATATCGGTGTCACCCACGTTCACCGCCTCCTGGGCGGTGATCTCCCCACCCAACTCCTGGAAGCGCTTGGCGAAGACGTTCGCCAACTGCTCGGCGTAGACACTCCCGTCGTGGATGGTCGCCGCCTTGCGCACCCCCAACTCGTTGTAGGCGAACTCAGCCGCCAGAGCCCCCTGGAAGAGATCGTTGTGGGCCGTGCGCAGATAGCCCGGCGAGTGGGTCTCCGGATCAGTCAGGTAGGGTGCCGTGTTGGAGGGCGAGATCATCACCATCCCAGCGTCGCTGATGACGGGAGCCGCCACCTTCGCCGCGCTGGAGCAGTTGGTGCCGATCACCCCGATGATGCTCTCGTCCGCCGCGATCTTCTGAGCCGCCGCCTGACCACCCTCCGGACTGCACAGCGAGTCCTCGCCTACCAGCTCGATGGGATGCCCCAGCAACTCACCACCCACATCGTCTATGGCGATCTCGATGCCGTTCCGGGAGTCCTCACCCAGCGAGGCGTTAGGACCGGAAACCACCAGCATGTAGGCGATCCGGATCGGATCCCCAGGCGCGATGTCCACACAGCCTAAGGGATCCGTGCACTCGAACTCCGCCACAGGGGGCTTGGTCGGTTCGGGTGCCTTGGTCGGCTCAGGTGCCTTGGTGGCCTCGGGAGCCTTGGTGGCCGTGGGCTGGGCTCCACCACCACAGGCCGTCAGGACCAATGAGAAGACCGTCAGCAAGGTCAGCAGGCCAAACGTGAACTTTCTCATCTCCATCTCCTCCTTTGTGGTCCAACGGAAGTGATCTGCAAGGGCCATCCGAAAGATCGAAGATCACCTCATCGGATCTTCAGGCGGCCAACTAGCTGGAGAGAGACCGGTCGGTCCGCCCATCTTTCGGACAGGCGCTCACGGCAAGAGGGTGATCCTATCTAGAGCCTATCACCTCCTTTCAACGGTCAAATCGGTTGGGGGACGATAGTAACCTGCCCTCCAGAGGAAGGGCAGAAGGAAGGGGTGGCGTCAGCAGTGGAGAGGAGGAATGACTTTCCGGCTGGTCTCATAGCTGCCATCGGGATTGTGCAAATCGCTATGGTGAATGGTCACCAGCCTGGACAAATAGCTGACGTATTATATCGGGTCAGACTTCCTTTGTCAAGGAGTTGCTCCCACA
>WFUY01000074.1 GCA_015484715.1 Thermoflexales bacterium
ATCCCGGAGCTGGACAAGCCTCCGTCCGCTGCCGAGGCAGCAGGGGGCTGGCGGCCCGCCCGTTTCCGCTGGTGGTGGCGGGCCTCGCGGGTCATCACCGACCGGACGCCGACGGGGGATCGGCACGAGAACATTGACGAGTTCCCCTTCTTCAGCTTCTTGCTGGGGGATATGCACCCCCACGTCCTGGCCCTCCCCTTCGACCTGCTGGCGCTGACCATCGCGCTGAACCTGTTGTGGGGAGGCAGGGAGGAGGGGGCACAGCAGGACAACAGGCCGGCCCGAGCCGCCGAGTGGGGGGTGATGGCACTGGCACTGGGGGGGTTGGGCTTCCTGAACACCTGGGACTTTCCCATCCACAGCCTCATCGTCGTGGCTGCGGTGGGGCTCCGGCGCATCCGCACCCAGGGCCTGGACCGGGGCATCAGGGCGGCTTTGCGCTTCGCCCTGACCTTGGGAGGGCTGGGTGTGCTCCTCTACCTGCCCTTCTACGTGGGCTTCCAGTCCCAGGCCTCGGGCCTACTGGTCCACATCTTCAGCCCTACCCGGCTCCACCAGTTCCTGGTGATGTTCGGGCCGCTTCTGGCCGTCAACGGCGGCTTTCTGCTGATGCTGCTCCGGCGGGCGGAGGGCCAGACCCGGCTGCTGGCCTTCTGGACGGCCCTCTTGATCGCCCTACTGCTCCTCTTCTTCATCGGGCTGGTGCTCTTGACGCTCCAGGCGGTGCCGGCCGTCAGCCAGCGCATCGCGCCCTACCTGGGTGGGGTTGATGCGTTGCCCCAGGCCCTGGCCTGGATCGCCCGCGTCCGCCTCACCATGCCGTGGACGCTCCTCCTGCTGGCTGCCGGGCTGGGGGCGGCCTACGCGCTGGTCTGGCGGGAGTGGATGGGATCGGAGAACGCAAAAGCTTCCTGGCTCAGCGACGAGGACGCCTTCGCCCTGCTCCTCATCGGTGCGGGGGCTGCCCTGACGCTGCTCCCCGACTTCGTCTACCTGCGGGACCTCTTCGGCGTTCGGCTCAACACCGTCTTCAAGTTCTACTACCAGGCCTGGCTCCTCTGGGCGGTGGCCGGGGCCTACGGTGTCCATCGCCTCCTGGAGCGGGGCTGGGGGGCTGCCGGCTGGAAGGTCCTCCTGCTGGCGGCGGCCCTAGGGCCGGGCTTCGTCTACCCGCCTCTGGCGATCTCCACCCGGACAGGTGAGTTCCAGGACACCCCCCGTCTGGACGGGACGCGCCAGTTCGCCCGAGCGCCCTATCCCGAGGACTACGCGGCGATCCAGTGGCTCAACGAGCACGTGGCGGATGCTCCCGTCATCCTGGAAAAGCCGGGGGGAGGCTACGAGTACGCGGGCCGTGTCTCCGCCCTCACGGGGCTGCCGACGGTGCTGGGCTGGGCCGGCCACGAGTATCAGTGGCGGGGTTCTTACGACGAACAAGCCCGTCGTGAACGGGCGATCGAGACGATCTATGCCGGGACGGATCCCCAGGAGGCGTGGGCGCTCTTGGAGCAGTACGACGTCGCCTACGTCTACGTCGGACCGCTGGAGCGGGCGGCCTATCCGGCCGAGGGCCTGGCCAAGTTCGATCGGATGCTGAAGGTCGTCTACCAAAACCCCGGCGTGACCATCTACGCGGTCCGCCGGTGAGGGAGGCTGCCGTTGCTGGTCGGCTGTTTCCCTTCGTGGTATAATCTCCTCGGTCCTGCCATCGTTGCAAGCTGTGGCGGACCCGGCAACCGTCGGGGCGGTTCCCCGACGGTTCCCCTTTGTTCCCTGATCTTCATCAGGAGCCGAGGATGAGTCGGCAGAACAGCCCGTCCAACACCCGCTGGGGCTGGTTGCTGTGGATTCTGGTGGCCCTGGTGGCGGTCGGCCTTCGCCTCTACCGCCTGAACGCCGCCCCGCTGACCGCCCAGGAGGCCACCCGTGCCCTGACGGCCCTTCATCTGGCAGATAGCCCCGCCCTCGCCTCCCCGACGACGGCCCCGAAGCTGCTGGAGCGGGCCTGGCGCACTCCTGACCTGCGGACAGGGAGCCCCTCGCTGGTCGGAGGGGAGGCCCTGCTCTTCTTCCTCTTCGGGCCAGGGGATGGCACGGCCCGTCTCCTGTCAGCCCTCCTGGGAGTGGCCTTGACCCTGGCCCCCTGGCTCTGGCGCAGGCGGTTGGGGGAGGGGCGAGCCCTGATGATGGGGGCGTTGCTGGCCCTCTCGCCCACCGCCACGTTCCTCTCGCGTCAACTGGATGGTGCCGTCGCGGCTGCCCTGGGAACCCTGCTCCTGGTGATAGGGCTGGACCAGGCACTAGCTGGCGCGTCCGATGGTGGAGCACAGGAGTTCCGGGTCCGAGGGCAGGGCCTGTCCCTGGCCACCGTTGGGGCCGTCCTGAGCCTTACCGCCAGCCCCCTGGCCTATACGGGGCTCCTGGCCGCAGGTGCGGCCCTGGCCCTTGCCACCTCCCTCCGGTGGACACGGTCTGACGGGGCGCTCCCCGACCTAGCGGTCTGGGTGCGCCCTTATGGGCTGGCCTTCGGCGCGGGATTCCTGCTCCTGACGACGGCTTTCCTCTGGTGGCCGGCCGGGCTGGGGGAGGGGGCCAACCTGCCCTTGCTGTGGTTGCGCGGCTTTCTCTCCCCCGATCCGGAGGGCCTCTCCCTGGGCCGGACCCTGGCCCTGCTCGTCGTCTACGAGCCGCTGATCCTCTTCCTGGCCCTGGTCGCCGTCGAGGTCGCCCTGGTGCGGTGGGCGATGGCGATGCCCTTGGACGAGGACCGCCCCTTCGCCCTGCTGGCCCTGTGGGCCGGTGGGGCTCTCCTGCTCGCTTTGCTGCGCACCGGACGGACGGCCGGCGACCTGCTGATGGCGCTGGTTCCCCTGGCCGGCCTGGGGAGCGGCGTGGCGATCCGCCCCATCAACGCCCTGGTCCAGAAGCGCGACTGGGAGGTGCAGGGACTCTACCTGGCCGTTGCCCTGGTGGGTTGGCTCTACTTCTGGTTCACCCTCTCCTCCTACGCCGCCTATCCTCAGCAGACGGTGCGGCTCGTCTTCGCCTTGCTGGCCCTGATCCTGCTCTTCTCCCTCATCGGCGCTTTCGCTTTCGTCGTAGGATGGCTGGCTGCACTGCGAGGGGCGTTGCTCTCCACCACCGTGGCTCTGGCTTTCTACACCTTCTTCACCGGCTGGGGCGCGGCCCAGCGGCGGCCCGCCGACCCGGCGGAGCTGCTCCACGTCGCACCTACAGCACCTGAGGTCAGGGACCTGGTCGTAACCCTCTACCAGTTGGCCGATGAGGAAGGACAGGAACTGACCTGGTGGCCCATCACTGTGCTGGACGAAGCACCGGGCAGCCCGGAGGAGGCCCGTCTGAGGGCACAACTTCCCCTGCTGGCCTGGTATCTGCGGCCTTTTCCTGAGGCTCGCCTTGAAGGGCCTTCCCCCGCCTTGACCCCCTCGGTGGTCATCACGGTGAACCCGGAGCCACCGCTGGGCGAGCGCTACGTGGGACGCGATTTCCCCCTGCAGCGCCGCTGGACGGCTCCGAACCTAGGGTGCGTCCCGGTATCGTGGCAGGGGTGCGATCGGTTGGTCCGTTGGCTCACCTTCCGGCGGCTGAGGGGCGATTCTGGCCTGCAGGAGAGCCCTGTCTACCTGTGGCGCTTGAAGGAGACGCGCAGCCGAGGAAACCCAAAATGAGCAAATGAGGAACGAGGATGCGTAAACGCAGACAGAACCCCCTAGCGCGAGAGATGACGCTGGTCCAACCCGAGGCCCTGGATCTCGAAATGCCCGAGGAGAGCGTCGAAGCTCCCCTGCCTGGGGCGGTGTGGACGTTGCACCTGGACCGGGAGAAGCTGCTCTACGCTCTCTTCATCGCCCTCGCTTTGGTTATGCGGCTGTGGGACCTGGGGGTGCGGGTGATGAGCCACGACGAGAGCCTGCATACCCAATTCTCCTGGCACCTCTACCGCGATCTGGGCTACCAGCACACCCCGCTGATGCACGGTCCCTTCCTCTTCCACGCCACGGCCCTCTCCTACCTTCTCTTCGGCGACAACGACTTCACAGCCCGATTGCCCGTGGCCCTCCTAGGGGTCGCCCTGGTTGCCCTCCCCTACTTCCTGCGTCGCTGGCTGGGGCGGGTGGGGGCTCTGGCGACCTCCCTGGGACTCCTCATCTCGCCGGCCATTCTCTACTACTCCCGCTACATCCGCCACGACATCCCCGTCATCCTCTGGTCTCTCATCGTTATCACGCTCACCTTTAGCTATTTGGAGTCTCCCCGCGAACGCAAGCTTTACGGAATAGCGGCCGCCCTCTCGCTGATGTATGCCACCAAAGAGGTCGCTTTCATCTACACGGCTATCCTGGGGCTCTTCCTGGTGGGGCTCTTCCTGGAGCGCTGGTTGCGCTCCGACCGGCAGGTGGCTCTGATGCGCTTTTTCCAGACAGCCGGCATCCTCCTGGTGGGCTTCGTCGCCGTCGTCCTGGTGCTGCGGGTGCTCTACCGCCTCTTCCTGATGGACATCACAGAGCCGGGCACCGTGATTACCATCCAGGGGGGTGCCCTTGCTATGCGCCTTCTGGTTCTGCTCATCGTGGCCGCCGTCTTCGGCCTGCTCGCCCATCGGGCTCTGGCCACCTGGATGCCCCAAGCCCTGAAAGAGGATCCCGCTTTCGACCTCATCATCCTGATCGGCACCTTGATCCTGCCCTGGCTCTCCCCCCTGGTCTCCAAGCTCATCTTCGACTTCAATCCTCTGGACTACAGCGAGATGGGGGTGCTCCGCTCGGCAGGCATCCTCTTCCCCTTCGTTGCCCTGGCCATCGCCATCGGGGTCTGGTGGAACCCGCAGCGCTGGATGACGGCGGCGGCCATCTTCTACGCCATCTTCGCCGTCCTCTTCACCACCCTCTTCACCAACAGCGCCGGCATCGCCAGCGGCCTGGTGGGGTCGCTGGGCTACTGGCTGGAGCAGCAGGGGGTGCAGCGGGGCAGCCAACCCCCCTACTACTACCTGATGCTCGTTCCCCTCTACGAGTACCTCCCCATCGTGGGGACGCTGAGCGCCTGGTTCGTCTGGAACGGGCGACGACGGCGATGGGACCTGGTTTACTGGACGGCGGCCTTGCTGATCATCGCCCTCCTCTGGCTGGTTGCTGCCTTCGCCCTCCAGCCGAGCTTTATGTTCACCCGACCGGAACCGAACCCGCTGGTGGACAGGCTGCTGGTCGTGCTGCCGGCCCTCCTGCTCTTCGCGGCCTACTTGCTCTGGCTGAACCGAAGGCGCTTCTGGCCAGAACGGGAGACCGCCGCTCCCCAACCATCTATGCGCCCGGAGGAGAGCCGCTTCGTCGCCTTTGTCCTCTTCTGGACAGCCCTCACCTGGGTGGGGTACACCTACGCCGGTGAGAAGATGCCCTGGCTGACCACCCACTTCGCCGTGCCGATGATCCTTCTCACCGGCTGGACGGTCGGCTCGGTGCTGCAGGGGGTGAACTGGCGACGGGCCTGGCACGAGGGGCTGTGGGGCGTCGTCCTGGCCGCCCTCCTCCTGGTGCCGGCCCTCGTCCAGATCCTCCGCCCTTTCTTCCTGGCCCCCGCCCAAAAGGAGCCCTTCCTGGGCCGCTCGCTGGAAGCGCTGCGGGTTACCGGCCAGTGGCTGACCGCGTTGGCCGTCGCCGTGGGAATGATCGTCTGGCTCTATCGCCTCTGGCGCAGGCTGGGGGGAACGGTCATCCGACGGACCCTCTACCTGACCGGGATGGGCCTGCTGGCGCTGCTGACGCTGCGCACCGCCTGGATGTTCGCTTACATCAACTATGACTACCCCACCGAGTACATGGTCTACGCCCACGGCGGGGCCGACGTCAAGCTCGCCCTCCGGCGCATCGAGCAGATCTCGAAGATGACCGTCGGAGACCGGCTCATCAAGGTCGCCTACGGAGAGGATGGCTCCTGGCCCTTCCACTGGTACTTCCGGGAGAGCCAGTACCCCAACGCCGTCTTCTACGGCAAGACCCCCAGCCGGGAGCAGATGGAAGCGCCCATCATCATCGCCGGCCAGAAGGAGTGGAACGTCGTCGAGCCCTACCTGGGGGACAAGTACCTCAGCTTCACCTACACCTACCTCTGGTGGCCCAACGAGGGCTACCGGGGGATGACGTGGGACCGGATCCGCAACGCCATCGTAGACCCGGTGATGCGGGCGGCGGTGTGGGACATCATCTTCAACCGGGATTACCGGAAGTACGCTGCGGCCATCGGCAAAGAGGACCTGGTGCTCAGCAACTGGGACCCCCACAACGCCTTCAAGCTGTACATACGCAAGGACCTGGCGGCCAAGGTATGGGACCTGGGGCCGGGTGTGGTCACGGCACCGCCTACAGAGGAGGAGGAGAATCCTTACGCCGGCCTGGAGCGCATCGCCACCGCCATCTGGGTGCGGGGGAGCGAGGGCAGCGGTCCCGGTCAGTTCCGAGGTCCCCGGGGCCTGGCCCTGGGCGATGACGGCACCCTCTACGTGGCCGATGCCAACAACCACCGCATCGTGGCGTTGAACCAGGATGGGGAGTTCCTCTTCGCCTTCGGCTCCCGCTGCGCCCTCCAGGAGGAGGGCACTCCTGGCTGCGTGGACCCCGACGGGGACGGGCCGCTCGCCGTGGGCGACGGTCAGTTCAACGAGCCCTGGGGGGTGGGCATCGGCCCGGAGGGCCACCTCTACGTCGCCGACACCTGGAACCACCGCATTCAGGTCTTCACCAGCCAGGGGGAGTTCCTGACCAAGTGGGGTGTGCTGGGGCAGGTGACCACGGGCGTCGGCGGCGAGGGCCTCTTCTACGGCCCCCGGGACGTGGCCGTTAGCAGCGCCCGTGAGGTTTTCGTCAGCGACACGGGCAACAAGCGGATCCAGGTCTTCACCACCGAGGGGATGTTCCTGCGCCAGTGGGGCGGCGGCGGCGTCATCGAGGGGAGGATGGACGAGCCGGTGGGGATCGCCTTCAACGCCGATCAGACCGCCCTCTACGTCGCCGATACCTGGAACCGGCGGGTACAGGTCTTCCTGCCGACGACGGGCGGCTACCTGCGCCAGTGGTCCGTCGCCGGCTGGTACGGGCAGTCCATCGTCAACAAGCCCTACATCGCCGTGGACGCCCAGGAGCGGGTCTACGTCACCGACCCCGAACGCTACCGCATCCTGGTCTTCGACCGGGAGGGAAAGCCCCTGGCCGTCCTGGGGCGCTACGGTTTCGACGAGACCTCCTTCGCCCTCCCCACCGGCATCGCCGTGGACGCCGAGGGGAACATCTACGTCAGCGACGCCGTGGGCAACCGTATCCTGAAGTTCCCGCCGTTGGAAGCCTGGCAGCCGTCTGGTGAGTGAACGGAGAGCGAGCTCGTGGAGGAATGGGACGAGCAGGTCAGTGGGGAGTTGCCTCACCCCTATGACCGAGTGCTGAAGGTCCTGGCGCGGAACTACCCGGAGGGCTTCCTCCAGATCGCCATGCCGGGGGCATCTGTGCGGCTGGTGGGGACGCTGGAGAACGTGGAGCTGGCGCTCCCGGAGCGGCGGGTAGACTTTGTGCACCGGGTGGTGTACAATGAGGACGAGGAGCGGTTGCTCCACATCGAGTTTCAACTGGGGCATCGGGCGGAAGTTCCCCGTCGGCTCTTCGTCTACTCCGCAGCGCTGACAGAGCAGTTCGACCTGCCCGTCGTCTCGCTGGTCTTCTACCTGACCCGTCGGCAAGCGCCGCTGCCCTCGGCCTATGAAGTCCGGGTCGGCGAGGTCGTCACCAACCGGTTCGAGTACACGGTGGTGAAGCTGTGGGAGTACGAGGAGGAGATCCGGGCGGGGCGCTGGCCGGAGCTGGCCCCGCTCTTGCTGCTCTTCACCGAGCGGCCGGACGCGACCGTCCTGGCCCAGGAGCGGGCGCTGATCCTCCAGGAGGCCGATGCCCGCAAGCGGGCGGACTTGCTGGCCTGTGCCGTGACCATCGGGAGTCGCTACTTCGACCGGGATTTTCTGTGGCGGTTCTTCCGCGAGGAGGTGGAGATGCTGAGGGAGGCAAGCTTCATCGAGGAATGGCTGAAGGAGAAGCTGGAGGAGGGACGTATGCAGGGGCTCCAGCAGGGGCTTCAGCAGGGGCTTCAGCAGGGGATCCGGCAGGGGCTCCAACAGGGCATCCGGGTCGGTCGGGAGGAGGGCAAGCGGCTGGAGCGACAGCGGATCCTACGGCGCATCCTGGAACACCGCTTCGAGCGCCTTCCCGCCCACCTGGATGATCGGCTGGACCCGCTGTCGCTGGAGCAACTGGACCGCCTGGTGGACGTAGCCCTGAGCGTCGCCACCCTGGACGACTTCGAGGCTGCCCTGACCGAAGTCTCTCACTCGGATAAGCGCAGCACGTAACGCGCAAGTATCTATTCAGCCTACCCTCCCGCAGGTCACCGGTCGAGGGCGCTTTCAGCCCCGATGGGCTATTGGAAGCACGGTTTCGCGTCGGAAACGCGCCCAACCTGCGGGAGGGTGAACGGTTACACGCGCAACACGTCAAACATCCTGTCAGGAGGCTTTCTGTGAAACTGCACGAGTACCAATCCAAACGGCTCTTCGCCCGATACGGCATTCCCATTCCCGACGGCGACGTCGCCACGACGCCGGCCGAGGCTCGGCAGATCGCCAAGCGGCTGGGCGGGCCGGTGGTCGTCAAGTCCCAGGTCCTGGTCGGGGGGCGGGGCAAGGCCGGCG
>WFUY01000075.1 GCA_015484715.1 Thermoflexales bacterium
CCGCGTGAGCGACCTCGTTCTCCCGGAGAGCGTGAAGAAGAAACTGGCCCAGCAGCGCCAGGCGGACCAGGAGAAGCCCGAGGTCCCGGAGATCCTGCCCATCCTCCCCCTGGCCGACGCGGTTATCTACCCTTTTATGGTCCTCCCCCTGCTGGTCCAGGGAGAGCGCTGGGTGAAGTTGGTGGACGAGGCGCTGCTGGGTCGCAAGGTGATCGGCCTCTTCCGCCGCAAGGGGGGTGGGGATGAGGAGTTCGACCTGGAGGCCCTGGGCAAGACCGGCACCGCCGCCCAGGTGCTTCGTATGGCCCGCTTGCCCGACGGCAACCTGCAGCTTCTGCTCCAGGGGCTGGCCCGCGTCCAGATCAAGCGGCTAATCCACGTCGAGCCCTACCCCTTGGCCGAGGTGGCGATCTTCTACGATCGGGTGGAGCCCAGCATCGAACTGGAGGGGTTGGCCCGTTCCGCCTTGGGCCTCTTCCAAGAGGTGGTCAACCTGGCCCCCTACCTGCCCAACGAACTGGCCCTGGCCGCCGCCAACGTCCCGGAGCCCGGCACCCTGGCCGACTTCATCGCCGCCAACCTGAACCTGAAGCCGGACGAGCGCCAGGAGATCCTCGACACCCTGGACGTGGTGGAACGGCTGAAGAAGGTCACCTCCTTCCTCAGCCGGGAGAAGGAGATCCTGGAGATCGGGCGCAAGGCCCAGCAAGAGATGGCCAAGACGCAGCGGGAGTACTTCCTGCGCCAGCAGTTGGAGGCCATCCGGCGGGAATTGGGCGAGGTAGACGAGCGCGAGGCCGAGATCAACGAACTCCGCCAGCGGCTGGAAGAGGCCAACCTGCCGGAGGAAGCGCGGAAGGAGGCCGAACGGGAGCTGGACCGACTCTCGCGGATGCCGCCGGCCGCCGCCGAGGCCGTCGTGGCCCGCACCTACCTGGACTGGGTCCTCAGCCTCCCCTGGAACGTGAGCACCGAGGACAACCTGGACCTGGGCCGGGCCCGCCAGGTGTTGGACGAGGACCACTACGATCTGGACAAGGTCAAGGAGCGCATCCTGGAGTACCTGGCCGTGCGCAAGCTGCGCCCCCAGGCCAAAGGGCCGATCCTCTGCTTCGTCGGACCGCCAGGGGTGGGCAAGACCAGCCTGGGCCAATCCATCGCCCGCGCCCTGGAGCGCAAATTCGTCCGCGTCGCCCTGGGGGGCACCCGCGACGAAGCCGAGATCCGGGGCCACCGCCGCACCTACATCGGTGCGTTGCCGGGCCGCATCATCCAGGGACTGCGCCGGGCCGGCTCCAACAACCCCGTCTTCATGCTGGACGAGGTGGACAAGCTGAGCGTCGGCTTCCAGGGAGACCCAGCCGCCGCTCTCTTGGAGGTGCTAGACCCCGAGCAGAACCACGCCTTCGTGGATCACTACCTGGACGTGCCCTTCGACCTGAGCCGGGTCCTCTTCATCTGCACGGCCAACGTCACCGACACCATTCCGCCGGCCCTCCTGGACCGGATGGAGGTCCTGGACCTGCCCGGCTACACCGAGGAGGAGAAGCTCCACATCGCCCGACGCTACCTGGTGCCCCGCCAGATTGAGGAGAGCGGCCTGACACCCGAGCAGTTGACCATCGAGGAAAGCGCCCTGCGGCGGCTGATCCGCGAGTACACCCGGGAGGCCGGTGTGCGCAACCTGGAGCGCTGGATCGGGGCCATTGGGCGCAAGATCGCCCGTCGGGTGGCCGAAGGCGAATCCGGCCCCTTCGTCGTCAAAGCCGAAGACCTAGACGAACTGCTGGAACCCCCTCGCTACCGGCCCGAGGCCCCTCTGGGGGAGGACGAGGTCGGTGTGGCGACGGGGCTGGCCTGGACCCCCACCGGCGGCGAAGTGCTCTTCGTCGAAGCGGCCCTGGTGCCCGGCAAGGGACACCTGATCCTGACGGGTCACCTGGGCGAGGTGATGCAGGAGTCGGCCAAAGCGGCCCTGACCTATGCCCGCTCCCGGGCGGCGGATCTGGGGGTTGCCGAGGACTTCTACGAGAAGTACGACGTGCACATCCACGTGCCGGCCGGGGCCATCCCCAAGGACGGCCCCTCGGCGGGGGTCACCATCGCCACCGCCCTCATCTCAGCGCTGACGAAACGGCCTGTCCGCAAACGGGTGGCGATGACCGGGGAGATCACCTTGCGGGGGCGAATCCTGCCGGTGGGGGGGATCAAGGAGAAGGTGCTGGCTGCGCAGCGGGCCGGCGTCCACACCGTAGTGCTGCCGGAGGAGAATGAGCGGGACCTGCGGGACGTTCCGGCCCCAGCGCGGGAAGCGTTGCGCTTCCACTTCGTCAGCCATATGGATGACGTTCTACCCCTCACCTTGCATCCAGTAGGTGATGCTACCAAACGGTAGTAACCAAGTGCACCTGCTGTATACGCCGGTCTCGGGTGATCAAGGGGAGTCGAAGCTTGTAAGCCGTTGCTGTAATGATGCGATACATAGCGGTTCACAGCAGATTCTCTCCAAGACCGCCCCACATCTCACGCCGCGCTTGCTCAATCTCTTCCGCTGAAAAGCGATAACCCTCCAAGATGCCCTCTAGCCCTGATGCTGCTTCTGACGAGGAGGGTTCCTGGACAAGTTGGAGCTTGAACCGAATGTAATCCAAATAGTTGACCAGCTCCTGCAATGCCTCAGGAGGAAGCGTCTCTAAGGCTTCGACAATCCGTTCTTTCAGCTCATCGGAAGTCATGTTTTCCTCCTCCAAGGGTTTCTCTGCTTCCAATGATACCGGAAGGCTTTTAGTTCGTCAAGGTGGAGTGGATGCTATGCGCCTCCAGAACAAGCGAGTGGGAGTCTTTGTCGAAGAAGGATTTGAGGACCTGGAGTTCTGGGTGCCGGTGATGCGCCTGCGGGAGGAAGGAGCCCAGGTCACGGTGATCGGCAGCGGGCGGGCCGAACGCTTCCGGGGCAAGCACTGCCTGGAGGCCACGCCTGACGTCACCGCCGACCAGGTCTCGGCCGACGATTTCGACGCCCTGGTCGTGCCCGGTGGCTGGGCTCCCGACAAACTACGCCGCTTTCCCGCCGTCCTGGAATTGGTGCGCACCGCCTATCGGCAGGGTAAGATCATCGGTTCCATCTGCCACGGAGGGTGGGTCCTGATCTCCGCCGGCATCGTGAAAGGACATCGGGCCGTCGGATCTACCGGCATCAAAGACGACCTGCTGAACGCCGGGGCCACCTGGGTGGACGAGGCCGCCTTCCGGGACAGCAACCTCGTCTGGGGGCGGGTCGTGGAAGACATCCCGGCCTTCTGTCGTGAACTCATCGCCGCCATCGCCGAACCATAACGCAACACGTAGCACGTAGCAATACGCAACCCACAACCCACAACACGTAAC
The DNA here is from genome assembly GCA_015484715.1 of Thermoflexales bacterium. Lineage (GTDB taxonomy): Bacteria > Chloroflexota > Anaerolineae > S140-20 > S140-20 > S140-20. The sequence continues at coordinate 3,388 of WFUY01000075.1, forward strand.
ACGCGAGGAGCTATGGTTGGGATTGTGATCGTCGCCCACAGCGCCCAACTGGCCGAGGGGGTGCGGGAACTGGCGGATCAAATGGTTCAGGGGCAGGTCCCCTTGGCCGCGGCGGGCGGTGTGGACGACCCCAAGAACCCCTTCGGGACCGATGCGCTGCGCGTGCAGCAGGCCATCGAGTCTGTCTACAGCGAGGACGGTGTCCTGGTCTTGATGGACCTGGGGAGCGCCCTGCTGAGCGCCGAGATGGCGCTGGACTTCCTCTCCCCAGAACAGCGGAAACACGTTCGGCTATGCGAAGCCCCCCTGGTGGAAGGAGCCATCGCCGCCGCCGTCCAAGCCGCCGCCGGCAGCTCCCTCGAAGCCGTCGCCGCTGAAGCCCGCAACGCCCTGGCCGGCAAGATCGCCCAGCTCCGCGATCGCTTCCCCGAGGCCATCCCCCCGACCGCCTTGTCCGTGATGCCCCCTACCGAAGCACCTGCCCGGGAGGTGGTCCTCACCGTCCGCAACCGGCTGGGGCTCCACGCCCGACCGGCAGCCCTCTTCGTCGCCACCGCCGGCCGCTATCGGGCCGAGATCACCGTCCGCAACCTCACCCGGCAGACCGCCCCCGTCAGCGCCAAGAGCATCAACCAGGTGGCCACGCTGGGGGTCCGCCAGGGCCACCAGATCGCCATCGCCGCCTGGGGAGAGGACGCCGAGGCCGCCCTGGAAGCGCTCACTGCTCTGGTAG
>WFUY01000076.1 GCA_015484715.1 Thermoflexales bacterium
TCAGGGAGAGACGTCAACGGGGCTCACCGCAACCGGTATCCCATCCGCCGCAGTTCCTGCTCCTTCCGCCGCCACTTCTTGCGCACCTTCACCCACAGGTCCAGGTAGACCCGGCTGCCGGTGAGCCGTTCGATCTCCTGCCGGGCCGCCGTCCCGATCTGACGCAGCATCCTGCCGTTGGCCCCGATGAGGATCCGCTTCTGGGACTCCCGTTCCACGTAGATGTTCGCCGCCACGTAGATCAGGTCCTCCCGCCGCTCTTTGAACTCTTCCACAACCACCGCCACGGAGTGGGGTACCTCTTGCCGAGTGTAGCGCAGCACCTGCTCGCGGATCAACTCCGCCGCGATCTCTCGCTCTGTCTGGTCGGTTACCTGGTCACCGGGGTAGTAGCGTGGCCCTTCCGGCAGCGCCTCCACGATCTGGTCCAGCAGCTTGTCCACGTTCTCCCCGGTGGTGGCCGTGGTCATCATCCAGGCCCGATGCTCCACCAGGGCCCAGTAGGCTTTCGTATGGCGCTCCACCCGAGCTGCCGGCAGCAAGTCCATCTTGTTGAGGACGAGAAGCACCGGAGCCTCCCCTTTTCGCCGCGTGATGAGGCGGGCGATCATCTGGTCCTCGTCTGTGGGCAGTACCGAAACGTCCACGACGAAGAGGATGACATCGGCATCGGGGATCGTCCGGGTGGCCGTGTGGACCATGTACTCTCCCAGCTTGTGCTTGGGGCGGTGGATTCCTGGTGTGTCCATAAAGATGACCTGGTAGTGAGGCCGAGTCAGAATGCCCAGGATGCGATTACGGGTCGTCTGAGGCTTTGGAGAGACGATGGCAACCTTCTGGCCCAAGATGGTATTCATCAGCGTGGACTTGCCCACGTTGGGCCGGCCGATCACTGCCACGAAGCCCGACTTATGTCCCGGCGGCACATAGTCCAGATCGTACAGCGCCAACTCGGCCTCTGTCGGCCTCCCTTCTGAGGGAAGAGAGGTCTCCTCCGCTGTACTTGGTGGCTGTTCTGACCGCTCGCTCAAAATCCTCCCTCCTGCACTTGGCGTCCTTAGAACATCTATGCTGCACCAGAAGCAGGCCCCATCAGCCCATTCCAGGGACAGCGCCCAACCTGGGTGAGGGGATACGGTCCACTTGAGCAATACCTCGCTCCACGCCAAAGAAGAGAAAGGGCCTCTGCCGAGGCCCCGCACACGTTGAGCCCATCCTGCCGTCCCCGGCAGCAGACCTGGTCTGACACCAGGGGGATCGCTTACAGTCCATCCTACGCCGGCCCATCATCACGATCCCTGCAGAACGAGCTCCCGGGCAGCGCATTGAAGACCCAGACTATTTCTTATTCCTCCGCTGCCAGCGGGTCTTCTTGAGCATCTTCCGATGCTTGTGCTTGGCCATCTTCTTCTTGCGCCACTTGCGTACGCTTCCCATAACATCCTCCTTTCTTTTGATTGTGTCTTGTTGCTTATCGCTTGCACCTTGCAGCTCGCGCCTCGCGCCCTGCACTCTATCGCCGGCACCCTGTATCCTACCATGGATACAGAGGAAAGGCAAGCTTCTCTGGAGATTGCATCACCCTCCCGCAGGTCCCAAGGTGCCCGGCGATGGCAACGCCTTACCGGCAGCGGCCTACAACGCACTTTAGGCCGTGGGAAGAACCTGCGGGAGGGTTCCCCCCAAGGGTCAGAGCGCTGAAAAGCCCTGGGAGATTACCCCCCAAGCGATCACCAACCAATCTGCCAGGTTGACATTTCCGCCATTCTGTGCCATAATAGCGGGCGGAGCGGAGGGCGGATGAAGCCCCCGTGCCTTCCCTCCTGACTTCCGGCCCAGCTATCCCAAGAAAAGGAGGTGGTGCCCATGAGTCATAACTGTACCGAACGCGCCGTAGCACCGCCTCCTGTTCTTTTGTAGGTGCTACGGCGCCAGCAAAGGGCCGCCTCCTCATAGCTGGGGCGGCCTTTTGTTGTGGCATCCCGTTGGTTGGCCTACTTCACGAGCACCTGTGACGATCGTGAGTTGCGATGGGAGAACCGACACCTTTCCCAGAACGTCTCCCCCTGGGCAAGCTCCCTCCAGAACACCTGACGCGCCTACTGGCTGCCGTCGCGCCTGCCGACCCTCGGGTGGTCGTCGGACCTCGCTTCGGGGAAGACGCGGCCGTCCTGGACTTCGGCGATCGCTACCTGGTCGCCAAGACCGATCCCATCACCTTCGCCACCGATGAGATCGGCTGGTACGCCGTCCACGTCAACGCCAACGACGTGGCAACCACCGGCGCCCGGCCCCGCTGGTTTATGGCCACCCTTCTGCTTCCTGAGGGCCAGGCCGACCTCTCGATGGCGGAGATGATCTTCGACCAGATGCACGCGGCCTGCCAGGAGATCGGGGCTGGCCTGGTGGGTGGCCACACCGAAGTCACCTACGACCTCTTCCGTCCCATCGTCGTCGGCGTGATGCTGGGCGAGGTGGCTCGGGAACGCCTGGTCACCACCGCCGGTGCTCAGATCGGGGATGCTGTGGTGCTGACCAAAGGGATAGCGGTCGAGGCCACCTCCATCATCGCCCGTGAGAAGCGAGAGACCCTCATCGCCGAAAACGGCCTGGACGAACCCTTCCTGGATCGCTGTGCCGCCTTCCTCCACGACCCAGGCATCAGTGTGGTCCGGGATGCCCAGATCGCCACCGAGACCGCCCCCGTCCACGCTATGCACGATCCCACCGAGGGCGGGCTGGCCACCGGCCTGTGGGAGTTGGCCCAGGCGGCCAACGTCGGCCTGGAGATCGAGGCTCAGGCCGTCCCCCTCTTCCCCGAGACGGCCCGCCTCTGTGCTGCCTTCGGCTTGGACCCCTGGGGAGTCATCGGGTCGGGCAGTCTCCTGCTGACGGCAGCCCCTGCCGACGCCGAGCGCATCGTCGCCGCCCTTCACCAGGCCGGCATCGAAGCGGCCATCATCGGGCAGGTCGTCCCCCCGGAGCAGGGCCTGCTCGTGCACCAGGGTGACAGCACCAGACCGCTCCCCCGCTTCCAACGGGACGAGATCGCCCGCCTTTTCGAGACCCCATAAGCTCCTCCTGGGGAGCAGAGGAGTTTCCGGTGAACC
>WFUY01000077.1 GCA_015484715.1 Thermoflexales bacterium
CCTTTGTGTCCTTCGTGGCCTTGGTGCCCTTGGTGTCCTCCGCTGTTCCCCCAAAGCAAAACAAGAGATTGCATAAAATGTAGCAACGGGCATTATATCACAATGATATTATCAACAAAGCGGGAAGACGGGAAATTTATCCTTGACATTTCGTGCTCTTTCAGCTATAATGTTGTCATTCCCTTGAGGTCTCCGGGCCGTTTCCCTGGGAGCCCATCCTCGGCGACCTAGCAGCCTGGCCTCCTCTCGGCCCCCGGAAGTTTCAGGTTCCCCCGTTCCGCCATCTTCAGGAGGTGTCCAATGGCTGTGTTTACCCCCCCGTTTTTGCAAGTGATTTTGCAACCTCTTCAGATGCTGCCGGGGCACCGGCATTCCCCCTCCCTTTTCGTCGTCGGTCCGGCCCGCGCCTCGCCTTGCGCTTCGGGCAATCCCTGGCGCTGCCCCTGCTCTTGCTCTTGGTGTTGGGTTTGCTGATAGGGCAAACTCACGGGGCTACCGGTGTGACCTCATCCTTCTCTCGGTCTTTGGCCGGCCTGGACCAGAGCACCCGAGCCGACGATTTGGTCTCTCCCCCGCTTCTCCCGACGAGCCAGGGCGGAGCTGCATCTTGGGGAGCCCCGGTCCAGGTCAACCCGTCTGACCCCGCCATCCTGGGCGTGGAGTCGCCAGCCGCCGCCGTGCAGGATAAGACCCTCTACGTCGTCTGGGTTGGGATACGCCAGGAAGGCTACGATTATCCCAAGGACCTCTACTTCGCCCGCAGTGACGACGGGGGGGTGACCTGGAGCAGCAGCGGCGCCCCGCTGGTCCCATCCCTCCCGCCGGGAGCCCAGGCTCAGACGCCTTCCCTGGTGGCGACCCCCGAAGGCACGCTATTCGTGGCCTGGTACCTTTCCTACTGGGACGAAGGCGTAGGGGAGATCGTGCGGGAGATCCGGGTGATCCGCAGCACCGACGGGGGTGAAAGCTGGCCCTGGGACACAACGATTGCTGACGCCCCAGGGCTCCATCCGGAGCCGCGGCTGGCGGCCGATGATGCGGGCACTCTCTACCTGGCCTGGGAGGAGGCTGTGGATGAGGGCGAAGGGAGTCGCCTACAGGTTCAGATGACCCGCAGCCAAAATGGGGGAGAGAGCTGGGACGCCGTCACGACGGCCATCTATGACCTGGCCGACCCATCGTGTGAGCCTGTGGAATGGGATATGGCGGCGGCCGGCGAGGGGGTTGTCTACATCGTCGTGGCGGATGCCTGCACCGGGGTCTGGTTTGTCAAAAGCACCGACGGAGGGCAGACCTGGAGTGCTCAGCGTACCATCTACACCTACAATCTCTCCCCCAAAGATATTGGGGTGGATGTGGCCTTGGAAGGGTCGGAGCGGCTCTACGTGGTGGGGAAGGATGCCCACGAGACCTTTTGCGAGCCGTGCGATGGCGACATTCCCGTGGACGATCTCCGGTGGGCCCGCAGCGAGGATGGAGGCGCGACGTGGGAGAGCGCCGTGCTGGTCAGCGGGGGGATGTTGGATGCGAATGGGCACCCTTATGGCGTGTACAAGGCCGCACTGACAGCCGGCGGCCGGCGGGTAATCGTGGGGTACGCTTATGATACCGTTTACGACCCCGGCTTCTATCTGATGGAGAGCGCCGACGGTGGGCAGAGTTGGGGAGCGGAGGTCCAGGTAGGAAGCTTAGAGGACTGGAGCGACTTCACCGTGGCGATGGACCCTGCCTGCGGGACGACGGCGGTGGCGCTGTGGCCGAATGCCGATGGGAACCTGCTGGCCTCGGCGCGGGAAGCGGAGCCGGTCGCACCTCTCTGCCTACGGGTCTCGGCCACCCGGCTGACGCGCAACGAGGAAGGCTGGCCGATGCCTAATCCCTTGCGAGTTGAGGCCATCCTGACCTGCCCGGCGGGGGAATACTGCAGTGACTACTTTATGCTGAGGATCGAGAGTGGTGATGGCGGACGCTTCTATGTGTATGAACAATCCGGCGAGGTTGACAGTGAAGTGCCGGTTGTATGCGGGGTTATCGACTTCGGCCCAGATCACTATTCCTTCCACAGCTATGTAGACGAATGCCATCCAGAGGATGAGCAGATTATGACGCTGTACGGAGGGCAGCAAGCGCAGATACGGTGGTCGGTGTGGGTGCAACCCTCCGTGACGGCCACCTTGGAGGTGGAAGCTACGTGGGAAAGTTTCTCGGCTCATCGGGTTGTCTCGGTTGCTCAGGCAAGAATCCATCCCATTCTCTTCCTCCCCGGCATCCTGGGGACGATGCCGCCCAGCGAGAGGTCGCCGCAAGGGCAGATTGACCCGGTGCTGGGCATCTACGATCCCCTGCTGACGACGCTGGCGAAGATGGGCTACGTGCGAGGTCAGACTCTCTACGCCGTGGGCTACGACTGGCGTAACTCCAACCGGGTCTCAGCCGACCTGCTGGACGAGAAGATCGAGGAGCAGTTGGGCCGGGTGGCAGAGCTGCCCTACGTGAACCACGACGGCAAGGTGGACCTGGTAGTGCACAGCATGGGAGGGCTGGTGAGCCGAGCCTACATCCAGGGCTATGGGGTGGACGACGAGAACGGGGATGCCCCCATTTCCTACGATGGCGACGTGCGCAAGGTGGTCTTCATTGCTTCGCCCCACCGGGGCTTCCCCATTGACTACCGCACCCGTGAGGGGCTGACTTGGGACGACTATCTCTACGAAGAGAACGAAGGCCACCTTCGGGTGTTGCTGAACGATGTTCTTTGGCCGCAATGGATCGCCAAGAAGTACGGAGCCCTAAGACCTCCCGAGGATTGCTTCTGGCTTCCAGGGTCATGTGAGCCGGAGGTGTTTGATCCCTACGGGTGGTCCCACGACCCGGAGCGGGGCATCCAGTCGCTGGCGGAGATGCTGCCCACCGAGGATGTTCCGGCCTACCTCTGCGACCGTCTGGGGACGGAGGGGTGCGCATCGGGGGCGGCCTACCCCTACGGCCACGAGGTGAACCCCCTCTTGAACGACATGAACGCCACCGTGCAGGACCTGGCCGACGCCTTGGGGCCGGAGAACATCTACGTCATCTACGGCACGGACTGGAGAACCGACCACTGGTACGAGGTGACCGCACCCCCTCCGACGGGGTGGGCCTACGGCCGGCCGATCACCCTGGACGTGAACTACGATGACGACTTTGAAACGGAGCAAGGGGACGACCTGATCCCGGTCTACAGCACCAACCTGAAAGAGCTGCTCGACAGCATCCCGACGGAGAACGTCAAGAGCCTGTCGAGGAAAGCGGCCCGGCACAAGCAGATTATGTACCACGCGAGGACGCAGAGTGAGTTCGTTCCCACCTTCCTGACCGGCCAGGCGATCTCCTTCACGCCCCC
>WFUY01000078.1 GCA_015484715.1 Thermoflexales bacterium
GACCGCATCCCGCTGCACATCGTCGTCGCCATCGACGGAGCAGCCGAAATCGATCACCACCAGCTCGCCGGGCTGTGGCTCAGATGGGGGGACGGGTCTGGGTGGAGAGCGAGGTGGGGCAGGGGAGCACCTTCTACGTCGCGCTACCGACGGTCTCCTCGTACCGCGAGGAATGCGGGAACGAGGATCGGTCCCACGACGGGACCGCCTGAGAGTGTGGAGGAGGAGCAGAATGGAGTACGTCAACCTGGGCCGCAGCGGCCTCAAGGTCTCCCGCATCTGTCTGGGAACGCTGAGCTATGGCACGCCGGCGTGGCGGGATTGGGTCCTGCCGGAAGAGGAGAGCCGCCCTTTCATCAAGCGGGCCTTGGAACTGGGAATCAACTTCTTCGACACCGCCGATATGTACTCCCAGGGTGTGAGCGAGGAGATCCTGGGCCGGGCGCTGCGGGATTTCGCCCGGCGGGAGGAGGTGGTCATCGCCACCAAGGTCTACTTCCCCACCGGCGAAGGGCCCAACCAGCGCGGCCTCTCCCGCAAGCACATCATGGACGCGGTGGACGCCTCGCTGCGGCGGCTGGGCACCGATTACATTGACCTCTACCAGATCCACCGCTGGGATTACGAAACGCCCATCGAGGAGACGCTGGAGACCCTACATGACCTGGTCAGGATGGGTAAGGTGCGCTACATCGGGGCCTCCAGCATGTACGCCTGGCAGTTCGCCAAGGCCCTCTACCTGGCCGATATGCACGGCTGGACCCGCTTCGTCTCGATGCAAAACCACTACAACCTGGTCTACCGGGAGGAGGAGCGGGAGATGCTGCCCCTCTGCCGGGCGGAAGGGGTGGGCGTCATCCCCTGGAGCCCCCTGGCTCGGGGCTTCCTGGCCGGCAACCGTTCCAAGCAGGGCGGTGGCGAGACGAAACGGGCGCGGAGCGACGAGTTCGCCCATCGGATGTACTATCAGGAGGCCGACTTCCGGGTGGTGGATCGGGTGGTGGAACTCGCCCGACGTCGAGGGGTCACGCCGGCCCAGATCGCCCTGGCCTGGCTGCTCCACCAGCCGGGTGTCACCGCGCCCATCGTCGGGGCGACCAAGATCTCCCACCTGGAGCAGGCGGTCGCCGCCCTGGAGATTCGGCTCTCCCCGGAGGAGCGCGCCTACCTAGAGGAGCCTTATCAACCCCATCCGGTGTTGGGGCATGAGTGACAGCCTGGTGCGTGTGTGGTATAATCCGGTCTGCCTATGCCCTGTACGACCGATCTGAAGTATCCCCGGCTTCAGTCGGTCATGCTTCAGGAGGAAGCCGATGCTCGCCGACCTTTCAGGCTCGGAAGCGTTGACCTTCGACGATGTGCTCCTGCTACCGGGTCGTTCCAGCGTGCTGCCGGCTCATGTAGACCTTCGGACCCGGCTGGCCCCTACCATCCACCTCAAAATTCCCATCCTCTCGGCTGCGATGGACACCGTTACCGAGGCCCGACTGGCCATCGCCTTGGCCCGCGAAGGCGGGATCGGCGTGATCCACCGCAATATGTCCATCGAGGCCCAAGCTGCCGAGGTAGACAAAGTGAAGCGCTCGGAGTCGGGGATGATCGCGGACCCCATCACCCTCCCCCCCGACGCCACCGTCGCCGAGGCCGAGGCGATCATGAGCCGCTACCACATCTCCGGCGTCCCCATCGTCGCCGACGGGAACCGGCTCGTCGGTATCCTCACCAACCGGGACATCCGCTTCCTGGAGGACCACAGCGTCCCGGTGCGGGAGCTGATGACCTCGGAGAACCTGATCACGGCCCCTGTGGGGACCACGCTGGAGGAGGCCCGGGAGATCCTGCAGACTCATCGGATCGAGAAGCTCCCCCTGGTGGACGATCAGTTCCGCCTCAAGGGGCTGATCACCGTCAAGGATATTATGAAGAAGCGGGATTACCCCAACGAGGCGACGGACAGCCAGGGCCGGCTCCTGGTAGGGGCTGCTGTTGGAGTCACCGGCGACTGGTGGGAGCGGCTGTCCGCCCTGATCGAGGCCGGCGTGGACCTGATCGTCGTGGACACGGCCCACGGTCACTCGCGGGCGGTCCTGGAGGCGACGGCGCAGATCAAGGCGGCCTACCCGGACCTGCCCCTGGTCGCGGGGAACGTGGCCACTCCCGAGGGGACGGCCGACCTCATCGCGGCCGGCGCGGACATCGTCAAGGTGGGGGTGGGGGCGGGATCCATCTGCACCACCCGGGTTGTGGCCGGCGTGGGGGTTCCCCAGATCACCGCCATCGCCCAATGCGCCCACGTCGCCCGGGAGAAGGGCGTCCCGATCATCGCCGATGGAGGGATCAAGTACTCGGGGGACATCGTGAAAGCGCTGGCCGCCGGCGCCGATGCCGTGATGCTAGGGGGGCTCCTGGCCGGCCTGGAGGAAGCGCCCGGCGAGGTCGTCCTCTGGCAGGGCCGCCCCTTCAAGGAGTATCGAGGGATGGGCAGTCTGGGGGCGATGCAGGGGTACGGACGGGATCGCTACGGCAGCGGGCAGGTGGCCGTCACCAAGCTGGTGCCCGAGGGCGTGGAAGGGCGGGTCCCCTACAAGGGGAAGTTGAGCGACTACGTCTACCAGTTGGTCGGCGGCCTTCGCTCGGGGATGGGCTACGTGGGAGCGGCCAACCTGGAGGAACTGCATCGGAAAGCCCGCTTCGTGCGCATCACCCAGGCCGGTCTCATCGAGAGCCACCCCCACGATGTCCTCATCACCAAGGAGGCTCCCAACTACCGGCAACCCTCCGCCAGCCAAACCTGGCCCTGATTGGTCGGTGATCATTGGGGGTAGGGAGATGAGCCGTCCACGAATGGGGCGCGAATACACGAATGAAAACGGAACTGCCCCATTCGTGCATTCGTGAGAGATTCGTGGACGGCCTGCTACGGACCACCCTCTCGCTCACTCGTGGGCAATCGCCAATGATTTACGCTTGAAATCTGGCCCCTTTTGTGGTATAGTGGCACTGTGCTTGGCCGGGTGCTCCAACCGACGGCTCGTCTGTCGGAGGTGGGGGGGCCTGGAGATGGGCTATCGCAGCGACGACGGTGCTCGGTCCAATAGACGAGGATAGAGGGCGATGACGAAGAAGACGGCAGGTCTGATCCTCTTCCTGATGGCCTTGGCTGGCCTGCTCCTGCTCGCCGGGCAGGCTGCTGAAGCGGGTCCCCGGATCCACCCCCCTCCCCGTCCCCTGTTTCAGGTCAACGAGACAGAGCCCAACGACTCTTTCAGCGACGCCGATA
>WFUY01000079.1 GCA_015484715.1 Thermoflexales bacterium
CACCCCGGCCGTCGGTTTGCTCAGCGTGGCCAGGATGCGTAGCAGCGTCGTCTTGCCCGCCCCGTTCGGCCCCAGGATGGAGACGAACTCCCCCGGCTCCACGTCCAGGTTCACACCCCGCAGCGCTGTGTGGACGCCAAAGGCCTTGACCAGTCCCCGCACGTGGATCATCGTGCTTGCATCCGCTCGATCAGCTCCTCCACCAGCTCCGACCGCTCCCGACGGTATGTCGCTTCGTCCAGTTCACCGGCCTCATAAGCGTCGTCTAGGTCGGCGATGGCCTCCAGCAGAGCCTGACGGTCGCTGGCGACGCGGACCCGGACCAGTGCCCGGCGCGGCGACCATCCCTGCCAGATCAGGTAGGCAGCCACCACTCCCAGGGCCAGACCGATCAGCCCCAGTCCCAGGGCCTGGCGCTCGGTGGGGCCGGGTCGCCTGCTGGTCTCCCCCGCTGCCGTCGCCGTGGACGGTCGGGGCTTGCCTTTCATCTTCCACGAGACCTCCTGGCCCGGCGTGAGGGGGCCTGTGCTGTAGTTGTAGACCACCTCCCCCTGCATCGGTACCGGTGTTGGCTCTCCCAATTGCTCGCTCTCAACAGTGATCCCCACATCGGGTACCAACAGGTTGAGCGAGTTCACCGGATAGAGGAACCGACGGGTGATGACCAGCCCGTCCCGATAGGCTAGCGCATAGGAGAAGAGCAGTTCCGTTGTGCCCTCGCCAGGAAGCACGGGGGCCGTGTCTATGAACCCCTCGTCGGTCTCCGTGAAACGACCGGCCATCGTGCCCCGCTCGAAGCGCAGGTTGGTGGCTTCATCGGGCAGGGGGATCTGCAAGGAGCCGACATAGGTTCGGTCGCCTGCGTTGCTGACGATGTAGAGTTCGCCGATGCGCAGCCGGTCGGAGGCGGGGAAGTCGGCGAAGATGTGGACCCGATCGAAACGGATGGCGTCGGCCTGGTCGGTGGTCTCATACACGGTCAGGGTGACCTCACCCTCGGGCTTGCTGACGGAGAGCTGGATGGCATCGCTGCCGTAGTTGACGCCTCGGTATTCCGTCGTGACCACGTAGGCAACTTGAGCTTCGGGGTCCAGGTCGGCGAAGCGGAAGGAACCATCGCTCTGGACGGTGGTCGAGAGGGTGCCGACCATCTTCACCTGCGGGCCGGCCTCGAAGGCGATGAGGGTGACGGTGATGCCCTGAGGCAGGACAGCCCCTGTCGTGCCGTTCACTACCTGTCCGGTGATGACGCCAGGACCGCCGGCGAAGGGGTCCTTGCCGGGCACGGCGAGGGCAGGCGGCGTGTAGTCGTAGCTGAAGGTGCGCAGGTAATCCACCACCTGCCAGCGGGCCTCCTCGTCGAGTTCGTCGGCAAAGGAGGGCATCCCTTTGGCGGGACGTCCTTGGGTCACGGTCTCGAAGAGCTCCTGTTGGCTCTTCTGGGCCATCATCGCCAGGTCGGTGAAGTCGGGCATTGGGCCGGGGGCTGCTGGCCCGCTCCCGGTGCCATCATCCCCGTGGCAGGCGGCACATCGGCCTTGGTAGATCCTCCGTCCTGTCTCAATCTGGTCCGAGGGCGTGCTCAACGTGTAGAGGTAGAAGACCAGGTCCCATCGCTCCTGCTCGCTGAGGGGATTGCTGGAGGCTGGGCCAAAGGGGGGCATCGCCGTCCCCTGCCGGCCGTTGGTAATGGTCTCGAACCAACGGGCGGGTGTGGTGGCCCGAGCCAAGGCGGGATCGGTCAGGTCGGGCATCGGCAGTCCTACCGCCTGGGCCTGGGGACCATCCCCCTGGCCATTCTGACCATGGCAGGGGAGGCAGCGTTGGGCAAAGATGCTCGCGGCTCGCTCGGGCGAAGGCTGGGAGGGGGGCCCCCCTTCCTGAGCGCGGGTCAGGGTCGGGAGTAGGGCAAGGGCGAAGGTGAAAGCACGCCAGCCGGCGATCACCCTGCCGACCTGAAGCTTACCTTCTATCCAACGGGAACGGACTGACTTGTTCACGCTCAAAGGCTATTCCCTTTCCTTGATGGCAAGCACGAATCCGATTTGCTTCTGGGGTCCCCTCAATGCTCAGGCTGGTGGCAGAAATGGGGTGCCCTTGGTGCGAGGCCTGCCGAGCCGGCATTGAGGTCAACAGAGGTTCGCTCCAAGAGGGGCTGCCTTTTCCGAATGGCCTCCTCCGGGCCTACTGGGCAGGCGCACCGCAGCGGGCGCAGAACCGGTCATCGGAATCCAGAGGGGAGCCACACTGGGAGCAGACCGGCAGCGGGGTGCCACACCGGGAGCAGAAACGGTCTCCCGGATCCCCCCGATGCCCACAGGATGGGCAGGCAGGTCCCACCGCTGTTGACGTTTCGACGGTCGGCTCCCGGCCCCCGGAGGATGCCACAGCGGCGGGCTCCGCGACTGGCTGGCCGCGCTGGCGTCGCAGTGCGGCGACCTGCCGCTCGATCTCGGCCTCCAGCGCTGCCCGCCCATCTCCACCGGTCAGTTCATCAATGCGTTTCAGAATCTCCACCCCCTGGGCGACGTACTGATCCCGCAGGGGTTTGTAGTCCTCTTCGGCGATCTTGCCGGTCTGGTAGTCGAAATCCAGTTCCCGGATGGCTGTGTAGATCGCCTCACGCTGCTCGTACAGTTCCTTCAATGGGTTCTCGTCGTCGGTGAGGGGAGCGGGTTCATCGGAGGACTGGAAGAGGGGGCGGAGAGTCCAGGCGACGGTCACCAGCAGCAAGCCGGCTCCAAAAAGCAGGGCTCCAAGGTTCATCGGTGCGTATTCCGTATTCCGTATTTCGTGTTTCGCATTTCGTGCTTCGTATGCCGTCCCGCCCTTCACGCTTCCTGGGCTCGTTTGGCGTTTCACGTCTCACAGGCCGCGTGCTGCGGGGGGCGCTCACTGGGAGAGCAGGTCTCGGATGACCTGATCCAGCTCGCCGGGCCTGAAGGGACCCACTTTGGTCAAGACGATGCGTCCCTCTCGATCTATGATGAAGGTCTCGGGAACGCCGGTGATGCGGTAGGCGTCAGAGATGCGGCTGCGCAGGTCTGGCCCGTTGGGGTAGGTGATGTTGAACTCCTCCAGGTAGGCCCGGGCCTTGCTCTCCGTGTCCACGTAGTCCACACCCAGGACGACGACCCCCTGGTCTCGGTACTTGCGCCACACCATCTCCAGCTCCTCGGCCTCTCGTCGGCATTCGACACACCAGGAGGCCCAGAAGTTGACGACGACGATCCGTCCGCGCAGTTGGGAGAGGGTGACCTCGCCGCTGGTGAACTCGTTCTCGTAGCCGCTGAAAATGGGCAGCGTGAAGTCGGG
>WFUY01000080.1 GCA_015484715.1 Thermoflexales bacterium
GCTGGACCGTCTCACCGAGTCGCAGTAGTGTAAGGGGAACGGTCGGCCTCAGCGCCGGCCTGGAGCGCCGGGGCCAGGAGATGGGGGAAACGATCCCCCCCGCCTCCTCCGGCCCCGACCGTTCCACGCCAGGGCGGTTGTGGGGGCCATAGTTGGCCTCACCGAGAAGGCGCACTGACCCAGCCCTGTCCCCTGTGCGGCGGAAGGCGCTTGTTGGACAGCCGTCCCCTAGAGGCGGAAGCGTGATCAGGGCCGGAAAGCCCCTCATCAGTCCGCCTCACGCCTCACGTTTTACGTTTTCACGCCTCACGTTTTACGTTTTCACGCCTCACGTTTTGCGTTTTCACGCCTCACGTTTTGCGTTTTCACGCCTCACGTTCTACGTTTACGCGCTGCCCGTCCTACAGCATGCTCACCAGGTTGCTGAAGACGTTGCCAACGGTCGGCCCTAGCAGTGCCAGGATCGCGATGACGACGAGGGCGACCAGGACGAGCAGCAACGCATATTCGACCAGTCCCTGTCCCCTTTGATCGAACCGGCAAACCATCTGCCCACCTCCTCTCTGCCCTGCACCGCATTGGGGCGAGAACTGCGCGGGAGGCAGCCTGTCAGAGCCGCCGGCAGCCCCCAATGCCTCTCCCACGATGATTGGACGATCCCTCCGGCAATGAAAAGCGCATAAAAGCAACGGCGGGGCGTTGTCCTAACGCCCCTACCGCGCCATAGGGCCTGATGGGAAGATGCATCAATCTCTCGCGTTCCCTCCTTCCGGCAATCCGCTCCCCAACTCTGTCCCCCGCTGGCTACGATTGAGCAAGCCGACGGCCTTGAGAACCGCCCCAACCTGAGGGAGGAACCTGCTGTCAGTCGTCCGTAGAGGGAACGCTTCTGCTCTCAAGTTGTTCAGAGCACAATCGAGGCAGGTTGGCAAAGGACAACCTACCTTTAGCCTCCTCCCGCCGATCCTGGTCCCACGCAACCGGGCAACCCTCAGACCTCACCGGGTGAAGCGGGCCAGCAGTTCTTCCATTGAAGTCGGTGATAACTGCTGGCGGTACTCCTCCAGCCGCTCTTCCAGCGAGGGCCGGGTCTCATCTCGATAGAAGATCCCCACGTAGGTCTTGTTTGGCTCCATAGCCAGCGCCATCGCCCTCATCCGGTCGGACGGATCGTGGTCCTCGGGCAAGGGGACCACCGTCTCCCGGAAG
This sequence comes from Thermoflexales bacterium, assembly GCA_015484715.1. Classification (GTDB taxonomy): domain Bacteria; phylum Chloroflexota; class Anaerolineae; order S140-20; family S140-20; genus S140-20. The sequence continues at coordinate 1,210 of WFUY01000080.1, forward strand.
TGGTTGTAAGTGTTGAAGAAGGTGACGCAAGGGCTCATCACCTGGATGAAGGAGAAGCCCTTGTGCCGGACGCCTTCCTCGATGATCGCCGTCAGTTCCTTAGGGCGGCCGGAGAAGGCCCGGGCGACAAAAGAGGCATTGTAAGCCAGGGCCATAAGGATGGGGTTCAACGCTTCCTCGACCTTGTGGATGTCGAGGAGCCCCACCATCCCCTTTCGGCTCCCCTTCGTCTTGCCGGACAGCGAGAGCTCCAGGATGTCGGGCGGGGAGGTGGCCGAAGGCTGCCCTTTGGTCAGGCCGTAGATCTCGTTGTCCATCACGATGTAGGTGATGTCCACGTTGCGCCGGGCAGCGTGGGCGATGTGGCCCCCGCCGATGCTGAAAGCGTCACCGTCCCCCGACATAGCGAAAACGGTCAGATCGGGGCGGGCCACCTTCAGGCCGGTGGCTGTAGGCAGCGCCCGCCCGTGGACGCCGTGGAAACCGTAGACACGGGCGAAGGCGGGGAAGCGGCCCGAGCAGCCGATCCCCGAGACCACCGCCACCTTGGCCGGGTCCAGCTTGAGGTTGATGATGGCCTGGAAGAAGCTGCTCAGGATGCCATAGTCCCCGCACCCCGGGCACCAGATGGGCTTGATCCCGCTCTTCAGGTCCTTCACGCGCAAGGGCGCTACACGTTCTGCTGTCGTGACCATTCCATTCCCCCTTCCCATCGCCATCACACCGAGGCCAGCTTCTCATCCAGGAAACGATCGGCCAGCACGCCGGCCGTCAGCCGCTGAGCGACCTCGACGATCTTGGCGTAGATCTCCCCGGGCTTGAAGGGAAGCCCTTCGTACTTGTTCAGCCTGTAGACCTGGATGTTGTTGCGGATGATCTGCTCGCTATAGCGATGCTCGATCACCTTGGCGAACATCCCCTGATAGTTCAGCTCCGGCACGATGATGGCCCGCTTCCCCTCGAGGAAGGGACGGATCTCGTAGTCAGGCATCGGGAGCAAGATCTTCGTGAAGAGGGCTTCGACCAGGATGCCCTCCTTGGCCGCCCTCTCCATCGCCTCCCGAACGGCGCTTTGGGTGCTGCCCCAGCTCAGGATGGCGATCTCGGCCTGGGGGTCGCCCCATCGGTTGACCAGGCCCCACCGGTGCAGCTCCTTTCGCGCCGTCTCCACCTTGCGGAACCGCTTCTCGGTCATCGCCCGGTGAACCTCGGGGACGTAGCTGGGGGCACCGCTCTCGTCGTGCTCCAACCCCTCCGCCGTGTAGGTCATCCCGGGCATACCGGGGATCGCCATCGGGGAGATGCCGTCCTCCGTCAGCGCGTAGCGGAGGTAGCCGTTCCCCTCCGGGCGGTCCAGCGAAGGGATCCGCCGCTTCTCCTGATGGATCTGGGAGAGGTCAATGGGGCGGATCGTCTCGACGCGGGTGGCCATCGCCTGGTCGGAGAGCAGGATGACCGGCATCTGAAAACGCTCGGCCAGGTTGAAGGCGTTGATCATCTGGTAGAAGCTGTCCTCGACCGAGTCGGGAGCCAGGACAAAACGGGGGGCCTCGTCGGCACCGGCATAGAGCGCCAGGAAGAGGTCCCCCTGGGACGTCTTGGTAGGCATCCCCGTACTAGGGCCGGCTCGTTGGGCATCCACGATGACCAAGGGCACTTCGGTCATACTGGCCAGCCCTAAGGCTTCGATCATCAGGGCTAACCCCGGCCCTGAGGTTGCTGTCATCGCCTTGACACCACCGAAGGAAGCGCCGATGGCCATCGTGACGGCTGCGATCTCGTCCTCAGCCTGGATGATGGTCCCGCCCATCCGGGGCAACTCCTTGGAGAGAAACTCCATAATGTCGGTGGCGGGGGTGATGGGGTAGCCAGCGTAGAACCGGCAGCCGGCCGCCAGCGCGCCCAACGCGATCGCTTGGGCCCCGGTCATCACCAGCCGCTCCTCCCCACCATCCTCCGGGGGACGGATCTGGAACTCAGGACGTTCGGCGAAATGCTCTTGATGGTGAGTGTACCCCTTATGGAGGGCCTCCAGGTTACTGGGGAGCAACTCCTTGTACTTGCCCAGCCGCCGGCGGACCATCTGCTCGGCCCTGTCCAGCGGGAGCCCCATCAGGCTCGTCAGGAACCCTACCACGATCAGGTTGCGTCCCCGCAGGAAGTTGATCTCCCGCGCCAACTGGGTGAAGGGGACAGCGTAGGAAAGGTGATCACCCCCCTCGGCAGGGGTCACAGCATCACTGTCGTAGACCAGCAGGCCACCGGGGCGCAGCTCCCCGATGTGCTCATCGTGGCCCAACTGATTGGCCGCCACCAGGATGTCTACATCATCCCCCATCGAGAGGACCTGTTCCCGGCCAATACGCGCTTGATACATCACCTGACCGCCGATGATCTCGGCGGGGTAGGTGCGAAAGGTGAAGACCTCCAGGCCGGAGAAAGCCGCGATACGGACGAGGGTTTCGCCGATGGTCACGATCCCCTCCCCTGCCTCGCCGCCGATTCGGATGACTAAGCTCTCGTTGGACATCGTCTCCTTCCCTTGCAGGGTGTGATGAGCGTGTGTAAGGCTATACCAACAGTCCGGTCGCTTCCCCTTCCGCAATGTTAGAGGAAACAAACCCCTAGGTGAGTTTATTATACCCGCTCTCAGGTCTACGTCAATAGCCCTTCAGCATCATCCAGGGCTTCTCAACACTTTCCCCCTTCAACGGCCTCCGCGAACCACCTTCACCTTGAGATCTCCTCGAAAAGGTAAGCCGGTCGCCTTTCAGGGCCGTTCCCTAGGTCCCGGAAATCTCCAGGGTTAAGGCGTTGACAAGCCCCAACCAGGAGGTCTGCGCGGTGGTTACCCACAAGGGAGCGAGAGAGCGGTCCGTAGCAGGCCATCCACGAATTTCTCACCAATGCACGAATGAGGCGGTCCTTCATTCGTGTATTCGTGCCCCATTCGTGGACAGATCGTCTCCCTATCTCCAAAGATATGGGTAATCACCGAAGGTCTGCTGCTTGTCAGCCCGGCGAACCCGACGTACAATTACGAGGGGTTCGCCGATGTGACGAATCCGTCCTTGTAGGAGGGCTTTGTAGGAGGGCTTTCCAAGCCCGACTCTCTTTGGAGGTGGCGTGTGTTCCGGTCTGAAGAGGCAAGCGCCCGATACCGGTTGTCCCTGCGCCCGGCGCTCCGGGATGCGCTTCAGGTCACCCGGTGTGCGTTGAAGGCTTTTGGCGACGACAACGGCCCGCGCTTGGCGGCGGCTCTGGCCTACTACACCCTTTTCGCCCTCTTCCCCTTGCTCCTGCTGTTGATCTCTCTCATCGGCTTCCTGCTGGAGGCTGGCTGGCCTATTGCCGTGAACGCCCAGGAGTACGTCTTCGATATGGTCCGACAGGCCCTGCCCCAGGCCCAGGAGTTGGTGATCAACAGCGTGAAGGCCGTCCAGGCAGCCCGAGGCAGCGTGGGCATCGTGGGGTTGGCCGCGCTCCTCTGGTCAGCCTCTAACCTCTTCCACCAGCTCGACATCGCCTTGGACACCATTTGGGCGGGCCAGGCCCGGCGCTCGCTGCGGGCCACGGCCCAGCGACGGCTCCTCTCGATGGGGCTAGTGGTCATCGCCGGGGGACTCCTCCTGGCCTCTACAGTGGTGGACACCGTCCTGGACCTGCTCACCCGCTACACCTACCGACTGCCTGGAGCCGCCTTCTTCTGGCAGGTTGTCCCTTCCATCATCTCGGCGGCGCTGGTCGCCTTCGTCTTCGGCCTCCTCTACCGCATCCTGCCGGACGTGGTGGTGAGCTGGCGGCAGGTCTGGCCGGGCGCTGTGGCAGGTGGGGTGGCCTGGGAGGTGCTGAAGCAGGGCTTCAGCTTCTACGCCACCCGCGCCAACTGGACGGCCATCTACGGCCCTGTGGCCGGCTTCATCGCCCTACTCACCTGGCTCTACCTCTCGGCCCAGGTCCTGCTCCTGGGCGCGGAGTTCTCCGCCTGTTACACCCGACTCCTGGAGAGCCGACGCCGGCCGGTTCCCTCCGATAGGGCGCTGTCCCCCCAACCGGAACCGTTAGCCCCGTCGGAAGCGGTCCCGGCGACGGCCGAGATCAACCGGGCCGGGTTTCGCCGAGGAACGGTGATCGGCGTGGCCGGCGCTGCCGGCCTCCTCACCGTCGCCGGCCTGGCCCTGGCCACCCGTCACCTGCTGGGACGCCGAGGGGAGCGGAGAGGGGGGAAGCAGTGAGGTCCGCGTCGGTCCGCCGTTTCCTCTTGCCGGCGGTCACCTTGCTCCTTGCCCTGATCGCCCCCCGCCTGAGGCCGAGCACGGCCCAGACCCTCGCGCCCATCCTGGTGTTGGGGCCGCTGGTCCAGATGGATGCCACCGGCGGCCTGCGCATCGTCTGGTGGACGGATCGGCCCGGCAGAGCGGAGGTGCAACTGGGCGTGGATGGGGCCACCACCGTGGCGGCGGAGAGCTGGGAGCGCTGGGCAGAGGCGCCGTCCCCTTTGGACCACTTCTGGCA
>WFUY01000081.1 GCA_015484715.1 Thermoflexales bacterium
ACATGGCGGCCAACGACGAAGACCTCTCCCTGCCCCGCTGGGACGAGGACCCCACCTACCCCCTCACCCTCCTGCGCCAGTTCCTGCTGGGGGACGAGGCCCATGCCCGCCATCCCCGCTGGGCCCGGCAGACGGCGATCCGAGAGGAGGAAGAGGCGCGGGCCGCCCGTCTCCTCTCACGGGGGGTGCTGGGGCGGCTCCTCCCCTTCCGACGCCGCCAGTTCCTCAACCAACTGGCTCTGGTCCAGCGGTACATCTGGTGGCGGGAGGAGACCCGGGAGATCGCCTCCCGCGCCTTCTACCAAACTCGCCGATTTCTGGTAGAATTAGGACGGCGGTGGACCCATCGGGGGCTCATCGAACGGCCCGAGGAGGTCTTCCTGCTCACCCGGGAGCAGGTTCTGGACGGCCTGGCTGGACGGCTCTCACCCCAGGCTGCCCGCGAGAGCATCGAGGCCTACCGGCGGCTCAGGACCTGCTACCGCAACTTCCAGCCGCCGGGGGTGATGGGGGCCGACGTGCGGGTGCAGGTCCACGAGGCCCGACCGGGCCAGGCCCGGTACACCGGCGTGCCCTGCAGCCCCGGCGTGGCCGTGGGGCCGGCCCGCATCGTCACCGACCTGAGCCAGGCCCACAAGGTGCAGCCCGGCGACATCCTGGTCGCCCCCTACACCAACCCCGGCTGGCTGCCCCTCTTCAGCCTGGTGGCCGGGCTGGTCATCGAAGAAGGGGGGCTGCTTTCCCACGGAGCCGTCGTGGCCCGCGAGTACGGCATCCCGGCCGTCCTCCACGTCCCCGGCGCCACCAGCCTCTTTCGGGACGGTCAGCGGTTGCGAGTAGACGGAAGCCGGGGCACCGTGGAGATCGAAGGATAGCTGCAAGGGCACAGGGAGGATAGGATAAAAATGCCGAGGATCACGTTCACCCAAGAGACCTTGCCCGAGTCCGGTGAAGCCCTCGTCCAGCTCCTCCGGGAGACGCTGGCCCGTGCTTCACCTCTGGACGACTTCGTAGAAGTGGTCAAAGCATTAGCCTACTTCGAGCAACAGTATGGGATGGATTCGCCGACCTTCTTCGCTCGGTTCGAGCGAGGAGAGCTGGGAGACCGACCAGACTTCTTCCGCTGGGCTGGGCAATACCAGATTTATTGTGAGATCAAGCAATCTCTAGAAACCACCCTCAACCTGCTAGAACAGTACGCCCTCCCTGCAACCCGATGAAGACGCAGATACACCGATACCTGGCTCGTTTGTATGATACCATTCGATCACGACGTGAGATCAACGTCGAGACGCTGGAAATCATAGACCGCTCTGACCAACCGGGTCAGACGGGTATGCTCCACGCCCGTCTGCGCTTTTATGATGGTTCCCTCTTGGAGGTTGTTGAAGTTTTAGCAATCCAAGGACTCGCCATTGTGAAGGCGCGATACGTGTACCACTATCAAGACGCCCAAGGCAACTTGGTCTTCCGCTATGATAACGCACCTCATCACCCTGAGGTTGCTTCTCATCCTCATCACAAGCATGTCGGGAGACAAGTGATTGCGGCAGATCCGCCTGATCTTAGCCAAGTACTACGTGAGATAGACGAACGGCTCTACGGAGTACCGTAAGGACGGAAAACGGATGTTCAGCAAAGTCCTCATCGCCAATCGAGGGGAGATCGCCGTGCGGGTCATCCGGGCCTGCCGGGAGCTGGGCCTGGAGACGGTGGCCGTTTACTCCGACGTGGACCGAAACGCCCTCCACGTCCGCTACGCCGACGAAGCCTACCCCATCGGCCCGCCGCCGGCCCGGGAGAGCTACCTGCGGATGGACAAGATCCTGGAGGTGGCCCGCCGGTCGGGCGCGGAGGCGATCCACCCCGGCTACGGCTTCCTGGCCGAGAACCCGGCCTTCGCCCAAGCCGTCCTGGAGGCCGGCCTGGTCTGGATCGGCCCGCCGCCCAGCGCCATCGGCCTGATGGGGGATAAACGGGTCGCCCGCCAGACGGTCCAGGCCGCCGGTGTTCCCATCGTTCCCGGCACCGAAGAGGGCCTCTCCGACGACGACCTGGCCCTGGCCGCCGAGTTTATCGGCTACCCGGTGCTCATCAAGGCCGCCGCCGGCGGAGGGGGCAAGGGGATGCGCCGGGTGGACCATCCCGATGACTTCGCCGGGGCCCTGGCCAGCGCCCGCCGGGAGGCCGAGGCCGCCTTCGGCGACGGCACCGTCTACCTGGAGAAGGTGATCCGGGGAGCCCGCCACGTCGAAATCCAAATCCTGGCCGACCACCACGGCAACGTCATCCACCTGGGCGAGCGCGAGTGCTCCATCCAGCGCCGCCACCAGAAGCTCATCGAGGAATCCCCCTCCCCCATCGTGGACGAGGCGATGCGCCGGCGGATGGGCGAGGTGGCCGTCGCCGCCGCCAAAGCCGTCGGCTACACCAACGCCGGCACCGTCGAGTTCCTGGTGGACGAGGAGCGCAACTTCTACTTCCTGGAGATGAACACCCGCCTCCAGGTGGAGCACCCCGTCACCGAGATGGTCACCGGCGTGGACATCGTCAAGGAGCAGATCCGCATCGCCCGGGGCCGGAAGCTCCGTTACCGCCAGGAGGAGATCGAGATGAAGGGGTGGGCCATCGAGTGCCGCATCAACGCCGAGGACCCCTACAACAACTTCCTGCCCTCCACGGGGCGGGTGACCGGTCTGACCACCCCCACCGGCCCCGGCGTCCGGGTGGACACCGGCGTCTACGTCGGCTTCGAGATCACCCCCTACTACGACCCCCTCATCAGCAAGGTCATCTGCTGGGGGGAGACCCGGGCCGAAGCCCTGCTGCGGATGCGCCGCGCCCTGGAGGAATACCGCATCATGGGGGTCAAGACCAACATCCCCTTCCATCAGCGCATCCTGGACAGCCACCGCTTCATGGGCGGCCAGTTCGACACCACCTTCGTGGAAGAGCGC
>WFUY01000082.1 GCA_015484715.1 Thermoflexales bacterium
GCCCGGCGCAGCGTGGGGAAGGACCGGGGCAGGGTGTTGGCCTCGTCGTGGGGCACGTAGTAGACCTTCTGCTCTCCGATCTGCTCGTGGAAGCGCACCACCTGCTCGCCGGAGAGGGGCGGGGCCGGATGCCAGTCGCCGTCCTCGAAGTAGACCGCCTCGCGCTCCTCCTCCTCGGGGTTGAACTCCCAGAGCGTCGTCTGGAGCAGGCCGGGGGCCGGGGCCAGGCAACGAAAGGCGGCGAAGTAGATCTCAACCCGCTCCATCCGGTCCACCACCTCCGACGCCCGCCGGACCATCATGTTGGTGATGCCGGGGGTCGCCCCCACGCCGGGGACGAAGAGCATCCCCTTCGCCAGCGCCTCGTCGTGGAGGGCGAACTGGGGATCGTCGCTGGAGAGGTCCAGCCCGTTCACCCCCACCTCGACGCAGGCTTTGTTGACCGGGTAGTCGTACTTGAAGGGCAGGCCGTTGACGACGACGTCGAAGCCGGGGAAGAGGCGCAGCATCCCCTCGTAGTCGTTGGCGTCGAAGGCGATGACCCGCAGCCGGGGATCGCCGATCTCGTCCACCAGGGCCTGGGCCGCCGCCACATTGTAATCGGCAACGACGATTTCGTCAAAGTCGCTGTACTGCGCCAGGTCGCGGGTGGCCTCCCGACAGACGGCCCCCGCGCCTCCCAGGACCAAGGCTCGCATACGGTTCCTCCTGCGTATCGCGTCGTGGGTATGGCGTGGTGCGTGAGGTCTGTCATCCACCGGGGATCAGGGGGTCAGCCGCTCTCCCAGGCCGAGGGCCAGGGCTCGCCGGTAGACCTCGGGCAGGATGGCCGCGTACTCCCCCCAGATGCCCAGGGCGATGTAGACGATGACCTCGTCGGGGGATTCGCGGCCGGGCTTGCGTCCGGCGACGATCTCCGGCCACTCGGCGTGGAGGTCCTCCCGACCGAAACGGCCCTCCTGGGCCAGCACCTTCAGCTCGGGGATGCGGGGTCGGACGTAGCCCCAGTTGTCCACGACCACCTTGTCGGCCTCGGTGATGACGTCCAGAGCGATCTCCTGGTAGGAGCCGAGGCGGGCGACGAAGGCCCCCGGACGCAGCCAGGCCCGCTCCACCAGGGGCTGGTTGCCCGTGGTGACGGTGATGATGAGGTCCGAGGCCCGGACGGCCCGCTCCCGCTCGTCCAGGGGGACGGCCTCCACCGGCAGGTCCAGCTCGGCGCCCAGCTCGGCGGCGTAGGAGGCGGCCACCTCCGGCAGGATGTCCACGACGTAGGCCCGCCGCAGGGCGAAGCGGTGGGTGAGGGCCCGCAGGTGCATCCGGCCCAGCCCGCCCGCGCCGAAGATGGTGACGGTGTCGGCTCCGGGCCGGGCCAGGGTGGCAGCGGTCACGGTGGTCGAAGCGCCCGTCTTCAGGGCGGTGACCCAGCCGGCCTGCATAATGCAGACGGGCAGGCCCGTCTCGGCGTCGAAGAGGAGGACCACCGAGGAGGTGGCCGAGCGGCCAAACCGTTCCGGGTTGTTGGGGAAGAAGCTGAAGGTCTTGACGAAGGCCAGCGTCTCGCCGGCCATGTAGCCGGCGAAGGGCTTGATGAAGCCGGCGTCGCCCACGGGCATGTAGAACTTGTCGCCGACGACCCGGCCGGCCGCGTCGGCCCGGATCCCCTTCTCGGCCAGGTCTACCGCCTCGGCGACGCTCAGCGTTCGTTGAACATCCGCATCCGTCAGGTAGAGGATGGAGTCAGGAACCGACATAGGCCCCCCTACTCTGCAATCACCTCCGCAGGTGTTTTCCTTCCACGATACGTGCGGTCAAAATCTTGATCGAAGCTGACAATGCTCAAAGCATACTTTTCAGCCACCACATACTGATAGGCATCGTCAAAATCCAGTCGGAACTTCTGGGCAGCGTTAATTACCGCTTCCATATCCCCAACCCTCAAGCCAACTACCGCTACCCCGGCCCGCTGCACCACATCCTCTAGGAATTCCCGAAAGACGCCGTGCAGTCCACGACGGAACAGCAGCAATCCGATGGAATGGACAGCAAAATCGGAGAGGAATAGATCAACCCTATCCGATGCCGATAACAAGGCACGGGCCTCATCAGCGTGCTCCTGGGCCAGGAGCACCTCGAGAACGATATTGGTGTCTATTAGCAGCCTCACTTGGAAGCTCCTCTCCACTCTGCAATCTTGTGCTGGAGCTCCACGGAAGTATACTGTTCGCGCAGGTCCTTGAGCGTTCCTGCCCATCGGAAATTCGGTTTTCCTTTAGACCTCTGCCTTCGTCGTTCCAACAGGAAGTCTATGAACTCCGCTACCTCCTGTTGCAGCTCAGGCGGCAACTGTCTGACCATTTCCTCCAGGTTCTTCATAGCCACCTACCTCCCGTAGCAATGCGATCCCGAAAAGACGAACAACGAGCCTTAATCCTTTTTGGCAGAGCGCTCTTGATACAGATTATAACCTAGATGTGCTCCAAAAGTAAAGCAGATGGACGATCCCGTAAAACTGAGGTGAGCTAGAAGATCATCCCTTCTCCCCCCTTTTGCCGGAAGCGCTCGCCCAGGTAGACGAGGAGCATCTCCACGACGACGATGATGCTGGAGACGGCGTTGATGACGGGCAGGTTCTGAGGATAGCGCAGGGCCGACCAAACCCAGATGGGAAAGGTGACCTGGGAACCGATGACGAAGTGGGTGACGACAAAGGCGTCGAAGGACCAACTGAAGGCGAAGATGCCGGCGGCGATGACGGCCGGCGCGATGATGGGCAGCGTTACCAGGCGGAAGGCGGTCAGCGGCCCCGCCCCCAGGTCCCGCGCCGCTTCCTCCAGCGCCGGGTCGAACTGGTGCAGGCGGGCGGCCACGATCACGGCCACCAACGGCACGTCGAAGCTGATGTGGCTCAAGATGACGGTGAACATCGAGAGGGGCAGGCCCAGCCAGTTGAAGAAGAGGAGCAGGGCGATCCCCAGCAGCAGCCAGGGCATCACGAAGGGGATGGCGATGTACCCGGTGAAGAGGGTGCGCCCCCGGTAGCGGTAGCGGGCCATTCCGTTGGCGGCCATCACCCCCAGCACCAGGCTGACCGGCGTGACGATGGCAGCCACCCAGAAGGAGTTCCACAGGGCCTCCAGCAGGTCCTCCCGGCTCAGCACCTTCTCGTACCAGCGGAGGGTGAAGCCGCTCCAGGGCAGGCTCATAATGGTCGAGTCGTTGAAGGAGAAGAGGATGAGCAGGACGATGGGCAGGTAGATGAGCAGCAGGATCACCGCCGCTGTGTAGAGCCCCAACCAGAACCGCCCTTCGCGCAGTCGCTTCATCGGCCCCTCCCCGTCACATCAGCTCCTCGACGCCGGCTACCTTGATGACGATGGCCACCAGCAGGATGGTGACGAAGAGCAACACGAATCCGATGGCCGCGCCCAACCCCCAGTTGCCGGCCGAGAGGAATTGGGACTCGATGACGTTGCCCAGCATGTAGCCGCCGGGCCCCCCGACGATGGCCGGCACGGCGAACTCCCCCAGCATCGGGATGTAGACGAGCACGAAGGAGGCGAAGAGCCCCGGCA
>WFUY01000083.1 GCA_015484715.1 Thermoflexales bacterium
GGCGGCCACGGCACCTTGAGTCTGGGCATCGGCGAGGGGAAAGGGGAGGGGCTGGCGGGCGACCAGGATCACGATGGCGCCGGTCGGCACCGCTGCCAGCAGGTCGGCGATGGGGACCTGGGAAGAGTCTATGGGCCGCAGCAGGAACTCCTCCTCTACGACGGCACGGCGAGGGGCGCTCAGCCAAGGGAGGTAGGCGGGCCGGAGGCGTCCTCCCTCTGCCTGGAGCACCATTCGCTCCGGTTCCCCTTGGGGCGTGAAGGAGGGGCGGACGACGCGACCGGGCTCCTTTCGGACGTAGGGGAGGGTGTAGACCGCCACGTCGGGCCGTACCCCTTCGACCAGTTGCAGGTATCGGATCCCCATAGCTTGGTTGTAGAAGTCACAGCAGGGGGGCAAAACGAGGAGGGCCTCTTCCTCCAGCATGTCCAACAGCGTTGTGGCCTCCTCCCGTGCCGAGTTGTTGCGGCTCTCGTCCACCACGGCGTAGTTGGCGTAGAGGGGGCGGATCGCCAGCCCCAGCATCGCCAAGACCAGGGCTCCACGACCCAGGTTTGTCCAGCCTCCGGGTGGGCGCACATGGAGCCTGCTCCCGCCCACCTGCCGGGCCAACCAGGCCATCCGGCGGATGAGGGCTGCGAAGCCATCCCCGATCCAGAGGGCGAAGATGAGGTAAGAGGGGATCAGGAAGTTGGCATAGTCGGGGACGTCGTAGCTCGTGGCGAAGAGCACGGTGGACAGAAAAGCCAGCAACAGGAAGATCTGTCTTCGCCATCCGGTCCGGGCCGAGGAGAGCACCCCTAGGAGACCCGCCCCCAACGGGAGTGAGCCGTACTCGGCCCACAGCAGATGGACATAGCCGGCGACACGCTTTCCCATTTCCTGCCAGGAGAAAGCGAAGAAGTGGGAGCGGAACTGGGCCCCCGACAGGTACCATCGCAACTTCGTGGGGGTGTCGGGGCAGTACTCGCAAAAGGGGGGATGCTGGCGGGCTCGGAGGTATAGGAGGCCGTACTGACCGGCTCCCAGCGCCAGGATGCCGGCAGCGAGGGCCAGGTTGCGGGGCTGCATCAGCATCCGACGGTCCGTCGTCCCCACGAGCCAGAGCAAGGCGGGTGCGAGCAGGACCATCGAGGCGTGGTTGCCGAGGCCGAGGGCGTAGACGGCGAGGAAGCCCGCGTACAGAGAGCGCTCCCTCCGCTCCTGCCAGCGGAAGAGGAACAGGAAGAGCAGAGCCACCAGGGCAGCGTGGAGCGCGTAGACTTCGGCGATGACGGCCTGAGACCAGAAGGTGGGGGACCAGGCGAAGAGGAGCGCAATAGCGCCAGCGACCACCAGGTTGCGCGTCCTTCCCCAGATCAAAATCCCCAGGAATGCGACGGCCAGCGCCGCCGATAGGGCGGAGAAGAGGTTCACCCGAAAAGCCACGTCACGGATGGGAAGCAGGGTGAAGAGCTTGGCGAGGGCGATGTAGAGGGGATAGCCCGTTGCGTGGGGAACGCTCAGCGTGTAGGCGGCGAGTTGGAACTTGGCGCTGTCCCCGAAATCGCCTACGGAGGGTTGCAGCGTGCGGTAATAGGTGGCAAAGCTCAGAGCGAACAGGGAGATGGCCAGGGCGAGAGAACGCTTTCTCACGAGCGAGGTGAACGGATGCCCTTGAGCGTCCCCTCTGGGGGGACGCTCATCAGGCCCTTGGGCCGATAGACCTTCGTCCACCAGGTTCCGGGCTCGCTTCATCGCAGAAGTACTGGGAGGAAGAGATCGAAGGGGTTGACCATAACCGCTCCCTGCGCGACGTTGTCCGCCTCCCCATTCTCGTTGATCACGTCGGTGCTATCCACCCGCACCCAGAAGGGATGCAAGCCCGTCTCCAGATTGGCCCACGTGGTCGTCACCACGGCTGCGCGTCGCGCACACCCTCCCAGGTCGGTGAAAGTCGCCGAGCCGATGGGTGTCGTCAATCCTGCGTCGCTGTAAAAGGTGACGGTCACCGTCCCCGCCGAGGTGGCGTTGCCGTTGTTCCTCACCTCAGCGGTCAGGGTGACCGTTACCGGATCCGTGCCGTTGGCGGATCGCGCCACGATCACCGGCACCTGAGCCGGGATCAGGTTGATCGTGGGGGAGATGGCCGCCACGTAGTTGCGCCAGGTCCATCCCGGCAGGGTAAGGGTGTAGGTGTCGGAGTCCATCAGGTTGCTGGCGTGACCCTCCCGATCGTAGGCCAGGCTGAACCAGAGCCACTGTTGGACCAGACGGTAGTTATCGGCGGGATAGCCCAGGTCTGGGTCGGTCGCCGTCATCAGGTAGTCGAAGGTGGCCGTCATATAGTCGGCGACACGCCGAGGGTGGAAGGTTTCCTTGTTCTCGTCACAGAAGCAACCCGGCGCTCCCTCCGGCGGGCAGGTTTCGAGGGTACAGGTGCCGTAGTAGTTATAGGGGAGCAGGATACCGTACTCGGTGATCAGCAGGGGCTTGTTCTGCTGACCACGGCGTTTCATCCACTCCCGCATCCTCACGATCTGCTCGGCGAAGAGGTTCACGTCGTCGTGCTCGGCGTAGCAGTAGGAGTTGGGGTCGGCACAATCGGAGCTGTGGGGGATGGCCAGGGCGGGATCGGTGCCCAGGGCGATGTGGGCGTCACCCTCGTTCGACTCCGACAGGATGTAGACGTGGATGGTCCACACGTCCACCGGCATTGGCGTGCCGTACTTCTCCAGGTAGGTCTCCCAGACGATGTCCAGGTACTGCAGGCGGCCCGGGGAGACCTCCACCAGGCCGGCCACGGCGACCTGGGCCGTTGGGTCCCGACTTTTGATGAACTGGTAGACATCGTGGTAGGCTTCGGCGTACTGCTGCGGACAGATGTCATCCTGCACCGTTCGGCGGTCCGGCTCGTTGCCGACGATCCACAGCGCCCCCGGGTTGGCGTCCACCAGCGCACCCAGGCCGGCATCCGTCAGAGGAGGCGAGACCGAGTAGCCGTAGTCAGGCCCACAGGTGTCGCTCTCCCCCCGATCCTGCGACAGCCGGACCATATGCACGTATTCGGCCTGGGCCGGTCCCGGAGGGGTCTCGTGGGTCGTGAAGTCCAGGTACCAACCCACCCCCAGATTGGAGACGATGTCGAAGTTCTGCATCTGGTTTTGCCATGCGGCGACACCGTAGCGGCAGTTGGGAAAGGTGGTGGCTGCTGCCTGGCTGAGGGAGGGATAGTTCTTGACGACGACGGGGGCGTAGGA
>WFUY01000084.1 GCA_015484715.1 Thermoflexales bacterium
ACTCCAGGAGGGGGGGTATGATGAAGATCTTGTTGGTGATCTCCGAGGCACCACCGGTGAAAAGTGGTATCGCTCGTGTGGCCGATAAGCTCAGCCGAGGGCTGCAGGCCCAGGGCCACCACGTGGACATCCTGTCTTTGCAGGAGGTCCCGCGCGTCGAATGGGGTGAGATACGGCTCTCCTCGATGCCCCTCAAACTTCCCCACTTGAAAGAACGGTTCCGGGAGTACGACCTGATCCACCTGCACGGTCCGGTCCCCACCTTCAGCGATGTCTTCCTGCTGTGGGGGCTACGGGGGTTGGGATCGGCCCGTCCCCGGCTGGTCTACACCTACCACGCGCCGATAGACCTGCGCGGCTTCCCGCTGCTCTTCCTGACCCAGCCCTACAACAAGCTCCAGGAGTGGCTGGCCCGCCTGGCCGACCACGTGGTGGTGACGACGCCGGCCTACCGGCAGCGGCTCTCCCGCTACGTGCCCCCGCAGAAGCTCTCCGTCATCCCCTGGGGCGTGGACTTCGAGCGCTTCGTCGCTCCGGTGGAGAAGCCGGACCCCTTCACCGTCGTCTTCTTGGGCCAGCTCCGGCCCTACAAGGGGCTGCCGGTGTTGCTGGAAGCCTGCGCCGGCCTCCCCAATGTGCGCCTCTGGGTCATCGGCAACGGCCACGGAGCCGAGGCCTACCGCCGCCGGGCGGCTGAGCTGGCGCTGGAGAACGTCACCTTCTGGGGCTCCCTGCCCGACGAGGCGATGATCCGCCGCCTGCACGAGGCCCACGTCCTGGTCCTGCCCTCGCTCACCCGCTCCGAGGCCTTCGGCATCGCGCTGTTGGAGGGGATGGCCGCCGGCTGCGTCCCCGTCGCCTCCCACCTGCCCGGCGTGGCCGACGTGGTGGGCAACGAGGGGTTCACCTTCCCCGCCGGCGACGTGCAGGCGCTGCGGGAGGTGCTCATCCGTCTGCGCGACGACGTTCCCCTGCGGGTGCACCTGGCCAGCCTGGCCCAGGCCAAAGCCCGCCTCTACCCCTGGGAACGGGTGATCTTCGGCTACGAGCGGGTCTTCAACCGCCTGGTCACCCGGCCCGTCGCCGTCCCCGGCTTCATCCCCGTCGAAGTCCCCCGCCGGGTCGAGTTGCCGGAAATCGCGGGATAGGGCTATTACCTCCCGCAGGTCACGCGGTGTCCGGCGCGGCAACGGCTTATCGGGGGCTGCCTATGGCGCGCCTCAGGCCGTGGGGGGAACCTGCGGGAGAGTTCATTGGAGGAGGGGTGCCCATGTTGGTCCGAAATGGCATGAACACCTGGCGCGTTCGTCTTCGCCGGGCGGCCGGCAGCCCCGGCTACGTCGTCCGGGAGCTGCGCAACCGGTTCCGCCGGCTCCACTTCTGGGACTACCGCTTCTGGAAGGACGGTCGGGCCCTCTGGCCAGAGTTCCTGACCTTCATCCTGACCTATCGCTGTAACCTGCGCTGCAAGCACTGCTTCCTCTATGAGGCCGAACGCAAGAAGGATACCCTGGCTCCCTTCACCTTCCGCCGTGAGGAGGAGATGAGCTTGGAGCAGTGGAAGCGCCTCGTGGACGAGGTCGCCTTCTTCCGGCCCCACATCCAGTTGGTCGGCGGGGAGCCCTTCCTGCGCAAGGACGCCGTCGAGCTGATCCGCCACGTCAAAAGGCGGGGGCTCACCTGCGCCGCCAACTCCAACGGCTACTTCACCCCCGACCTGGCCGAGGAGTTGGTGGAGGCGGGGCTGGACTGGCTCACCCTTTCGCTGGACGGCCCCCGCGACGCCCACACGGCAATGCGTGTCAACCCCCGCTCCTTCGACCGCGTGTTGGAGACGGTGGCCGCCGTCCGCGCGGCTCGACAGAAGCTGGGGCGCACCACCCCCATCCTCTCCTTCAACACCGTCATCACCAACCTGACCTACACCCGGCTGCGGGAGATGGTTCAGATCGCCGAGGAGGTGGGGGTGGACCAGTTGGAGTTCCAGGGGCTGATGTTCACCAATCCGGAGATCGAGTGGGAACAGCAGTGGGTGATGCAGCGGCTCTTCGACGTGCCGGCCACTTCGGCTGAAGGGTTCGAGAACGACTGCGGGATCGGCATTGACGTGGATCGGCTCGTGGAGGAGCTGGAGGCGGTGCGCAAGGCCCCCCGCAACGGCCTGGCCCTCCGCTTCCACCCGGCGGGGCTGCTCAAGGACCCCCGGGGGTACCACGACCTGGACCACCCTTTCACCCGCCGCTGTACGGCCCCCTGGCGGGAGATGCAGATCCTGCCCAACGGCGACGTCAGCGCCTGCTGGGGGCTGCCGGAACTGCGGGTAGGCAACGTGGCCCGCGAGGGGTTCACCACCGTCTGGAACGGCGAGAAGATGCGCGACTTCCGGCGCAAGCTGAGGCAGGAAG
>WFUY01000085.1 GCA_015484715.1 Thermoflexales bacterium
ACGCCAACCTCTTGGCATCCACCGTCCTGCGCTACGGCGTCGGGGTCAGCCGCTACCGGGGGGCGGCCGCCGAGGACCTGCTCTACCTCACCGAGATCGTCCCGGCAGCGCCCTTCACCCCGCTCCGGGGGACCATCGAAGGGGTGGTGGACGAGGCCGAGGGAAACGGCCCCCTGGCTTTGCTGCTGGCAGCGGTGATCGCCCTCCGGATGATCGGAGGCGGGCGCTCGCGAGGGCTAGGCTGGCTGCGTTTGGAGGTGACCGACCCACCGTTGACTCTGCCCCAGGTCCGAGAGGAGTTGATGCAATGGCTTCCGATCGGCGGTTAAAGGTGACCATCCAACTGAAGAGCCCCCTGATCGTCACCGCTCGGCAGGTGGGCTTCGTCGGGGAGAGCGAGACCTACATCCCCGGCAGGGTGCTGCGGGGTGCGGTTGCCCGGATCGCCGCCCAGGAAGGGAAGGACCTGAACCGCCTTTTCGACCGGCCCGATGCCCCCCGCTTCGGCCACGCCTACGCCGGCCGCAAGCCGCCCGTGGGCATCCTCCCCCTCACCGCCCGCACCTGCAAGCGGTGGAGCGGCTTCCGGCGCGACGCCCAGGACGACGATCGCCACGGCGTCTGGGACACCTTGGTCTCCCAGGTCTCCGGCGATGACGGGACCGAGGCCCGTTGCCCTCGCTGCGGCCAGGGGACGACCCCCTGGGGAGGCCGACCCTACGTGGCCATCCGCCTCGGCGGGCAGTGGCGCTACGTTTCCCCCACCCCCATCACCCAGCGGATTGGGCGCACCGCCGTCGCTCGAGAGCGGGGAGCCGTCGCCGACCGGCTCCTCTACACGCTGGAAGTGCTCAGCCAGGTGATGGATCGAGATGAACTCGAGGACTCAGGGGAGCCGCTCAAGGCTACTGCCAAATTTCACGCCCTCGTTTGGGTGGACGGGGCGGACCCTTGGCCCTGGGACAGGTGGCTGGAAAGCGTGCACCACCTGGGCGGTGATCGGTCCCGAGGACTGGGCTGGGTCACCGTCGAGGTCGAGGCCGAGGATTATACCGGGCAGAACGTTGCGAACGCAGCAGCGGCCTTGAGCGCCGGGACCCCATCCCCCCCAGGGGAGAGAGCCCCCGATGCGATGTCCCTGCTCGACCGCATCCTGGCCTTCAACCAGGTCCTTTACGCCTTCCTGAGCGAGGGAGACGAACGGCGCCGGTACTGGTACTTCACCTTGGACCTGCAATCGGATGCGGTCCTGGGCGACGTGCGGGGAGCCCGCTATCAGGTCGAGCCGGCCGACCTGGGCCTTCCCCCGTCCGTCGAACGGGTCTGGTCGCTGGCCGGCTACACCCAGACCTGGGGCTGGTCCGACGCTTGGGGGTTGCCCAAGCCCCTCCTGCCGGCCCTGGCGGCGGGAAGCACCTTCCTCTTCCGCGTCCCCCTGGGGGATAAGGAGCTAGCCCGGGAGGTCTTGGAGCGATCGGCCCTGTTGGAGCGGGAGGGGCTCGGTCAGAAGCGGGAGGAAGGGCTGGGCTGGGTGCAGGTCTGCACGCCTTTTCACCTGGAAACGGAGGTACGGGAATGAAGGAAATGACGCCCGAAGAAATGCGCTACCGGCTGGCCATCCAGCAGGGCGTAGATGGTCAGTTGAACCATCTGGTGGTCCAGGCTCGTAAGCTTCTGGATGGGTTCCTGCAGGACGGCAAGGATTGGGAGATGGGCCCCACCCAGATGAACAACCTGCTGAACGTCTGCAACGAGACGGGAAGCATCGAGGTCGTCATCGGGTACATCCAGTACCAGATCGGACGGGACGACAAGGGCCAAACGTGGGCCTGGCGGGGCTTCGGCGAGGCCCTGATCGAGCAACTGCGGGACCTCGAGAGCCAGGCCGGCGCCTTGGTGGGGAATGCAGCACAGCAGGCAGGCTACTCGCTGGAGGGCGAGAGGGAAGAACGGGAGAGGGATTGGGCCTGGATGCTCTTGGTCCACCAATACGTGGGCCACCTGCGCCGCTACTTCTTCTACAAGAAGCGGCCCTCGTGAGGAAGGGGGAGACAATGTACCAGGATTTCGCCACCTTTCACAACCGGCTGACGTTGCGGGCGACGCTGACGCTGAAGACGGGGCTGCGGATCGGCTCCGGCGCGGGCGATTCGGTGGTGGGGGCCGAGATCCCCATCGTCCGCGACGCCTTGGGCCGCCCCTTCATCCCCGGTTCGTCCTTCAAGGGAGCCCTGCGGGCTGCCGTCGAGCGGATCGCCCGGACCATCAACCGCCGGCCGGATCTCTGGGCCTGCGCCAACCCGTTGGACCACGAGGCCGGCGCCTGCGTCACCCGGAGGCGCAAGGAGGAGCTCCTGAGAGAAGCGACGACGAACGGGCGCATTGACGAGCAAGAGTTCGCCCGGACGGTAGCCAAGGAGACCTGCACCGTCTGCCGTCTCTTCGGCTCCCCCTGGCTGGCGGCCAAGCTGCGCGTCAAGGACCTCTCCCTTATCGAGGAGAGTTGGGCCGGCCGCGTCGAGGTGCGCACCGGCGTGGGGATTGACCGGGACACCTGCACCGCTGCCGGCCAGGTACTCTACAGCTTCGAGGTGGTCCCGGCCGGAACCCGATTCCGCTGCGAGCTCGTCGTCGAAAACGCCGACGACGTGGAGCTGGGGTTGCTCTTCCTGGGGCTGCGTGAGATGCAGCGGGGTCGCATCCCCCTGGGCGGAGCCCGCAGCCGGGGCCTGGGCTGGGCAGAGCTCTCTGGCTGGGAGACCTTCGAACGGATAGACAGGGAACACTTGCTGGATTACCTGATCGAGGGGAAAATCGAGGGGAAAATCGGGATGGTTCATTTTTCCAGGGAGATAGGTTGACACTTTCGGGCACTTTGAAAAATCAAAGGGCCGCCGGAGCCGCCTGGGCACCACTGATCCGGGCCA
>WFUY01000086.1 GCA_015484715.1 Thermoflexales bacterium
GGCCAGCGCCGGATGGTCCACGTACAGCACCCGGTCGGCGGCCAGGTCCTGGGCCAGCGCCTGGGCGTCGTGGCCCAGCAGCAGCGCGACGACGGGGCCGCCGGTCCCTCGGGCCAGTTCCCGGGCTGCCGCCAGCATCACGTAGGAAATCTCGGCCACCTGACCGCGCAGGTGCTCCACCAGCACGTAGATTTCCTGGTGCATCGGTTCACTCCTTCCCGTGGTGCATACGGCGTGCTGCCTGTTGCGGGTTGTGGGGCTTACGCGAGCACGCCCAACTCCTCGAGGATTCCGACCAGTCGTGTGGCGATCTCGTCCACATCGCCTTCGAGCATCGTCGCCCGCTCGCCGACCTCGGGCTGGAAGAGCCGGCGCACCGCCGGCCCCCCGCTGGGGTCGAGTTCGTCCACGGGCCACTCCTCGATGGCTGCCGTCTTCATCGCCTGGCGGATCTTGCTGAAGGCGACATAGCGGGGCGGCTCTTCGGCGGCCTGGATGCCCAGGACGGCGGGGAGGGCCACTTCCATCTCGGCGAGGAGGGCGCCGGGGTGCTCTTTGTGCACGAGGCATCGGTCCCCCTGCACCCTCACGCCGGCCACGTAGCCGACGTAGGGCAGGCCCAGGAGCCCGGCCAACTGGGGTCCTACCGGCCCGTCCAGGTCGCTGTGGGCCTGCACGCCCGTCAGCACCAGGTCGGGCTGGAGTTCCCGCACCACTGTGGCGAAGGCGCGGGCCAGGGCGTGGTTGTTCACCGTCGGCTCGAAGGGTCCCACCAGCCGGATCAGCCGGTCGGCCCCCTTGGCCGCAGCAGTGAAGAGCACGTCGTCCGCCCCTTCCACGTCGGGGACCACCACCGTCACCTGGGCTCCGTCCCGTTCCTTCAGCAGGATGGCCTGCTCGATGGCGTGGTCGTCGAACTCGCTGAGGATCAGGCTCAGCCAGGTGGTGTCCAGGGCCGTCCCGCTCTCGTCAATCAGGAGTTCCTCCACCAGATCGGGCACGAGTTTGACAGGGACCACGATCTTCATCGCTGCACCTCACAAAGGTCACGGGTTACGGGTTGCCTGTTATGCCTCTTCCATCGCTTCGGCCAGCAGTTCGGCGATGTCCTTGACGACGAGCCGGCTGGCCCCCTCGACCATCTTGATGGCGTCCTCGAAGCGGGGGGGCTCGTAGGGGCAGGCCACCGCCAGAATGTCGGCCTTGATGGCCACCGCTTCGCGCACGCGCCACTCGGAGAGGCGGACCCGGGCCTTCTCCCACTGGAACCCATCCAGCCACATCCCGCCGCCGCCCCCGCCGCAGCAGAGGCTGGTGGAACGGTTGTGGGACATCTCCACCAGCGTCACGCCGGGGATGGCTTCCAGGAGCGCCCGGGGCTCCTCGTAGACCCCGTTGACGCGGCCTAGGTAGCAGGGGTCGTGGAAGGTGACCCGGGCCTTTAGCTCCCGCTTCAGCAGCGGCCTCAGTTGGTCCAGCCGCTCGGCCAAGAACTGGGTGTAGTGGCGCACGGGATAGGCGATGCCTAGCTCCGGGTAGGCGTTCTTCAGGGCGTTGTAGGCGTGGGGGTCCGTGGTGATGATCTCGCGGAAGGTGTACCGGCGGAAGGCCCGTCCGTTCTTCTCGGCCAGCCGCTCGAAGAGGCCGCGCTCACCGGCCAGCCGCAGCGAGTCGCCGTCGCTCTGTTCCTCGGGTCCCAGGATGCCGAAGTCCACCCCCAGCGCGTTGAGGACCCGGACCAGGGCCCGGCTGACCCTCTGGACCCGGGGGTGGTAGGAGGCGTAGTCACCGACGAACCAGAGGACATCCACGGGCCGCCGGACCTGCCGGAGGATGGGGACGGGAGGATCGAGGCCCAGGGCCCAGTCGGCCCGCTTGCGGGGCGACTCTCCCAGGGGGTTGCCGTAGTGCAGCGTCTTCTCCAGGGCGTCCTGGAGTTCGGTGGGGACGTGGCCGGCCAGGACCATCTCCTCTTTGGTCCGGGCCATCAGGCCGGCGGTGAGGGGGATCTTCGAGGGGCAGACCTGGGTACAGGCGTAGCAGGAGACGCACATCCAGACCGTGTCGGTTTTCAGCACCCGGTCGAACATCCTGGCCCGCAGCGCGGCGATCATCCGGCTGGGGGGGAAGTCCATCAGGTAGCCGAAGGGGCAGACGCCGCTGCAGGTGCCACACTGGAGGCAGGTGCGGATCCGCTCGCCGTCGGCCACTTCTTGCAGACTGGCGTAGAAGGCCTCGCTGAAGGAGGGCCTTGGGGAGACCATGGTCACGGCCATCGAGCACCTCCTTGGCTGGTGCACAGGGGACGACACCGCTTCTCACGCTCGCTTCCATTGTACTGTATCCCTGGGGTGGATGTCTATGGGGGAACCTCCCCCTTTGCCGCCGGGAAGCCCCTCCATTGAGGTGGGGGGAGGTGTCTACGAGTGGGGGTGACCCTCCGGCAGGTTACCGGCGAGGGCGCTTTCAGCCCCGATGGGCTGTCTGAAGCAC
>WFUY01000087.1 GCA_015484715.1 Thermoflexales bacterium
CCCTCTCCCTGCGCCACCATCAGCCGCAGCACCCCCACCACGTAGGCGCAGAGATCCCACTCGTTGGTGAAGCCGGCCGCGTGGAAGGCGTCTACCTCGGCCTCGGTGGGGGCCATCCCCCGCAGCCCCATCTGGGCGGCGAAGTGGTCCACCGTGGCCGTGACGCCGGCCCGGTAGCCCCCGTCGTGGATCAGCACCCCATCTACGTCCAGCAGGAGCAGGGTCAGTGGCTCGCTCATCGCTCCCGGATGGCATAGTAGTAGGGCGCTCGCTCCGTCGTCACCGGGGCCAGGCCGGAGATGGTCAGCACCGCCCGGTCAAGTCGGGCGCTCGCCAGCGGGACCTCCCAGCGGCCCGTCTGGTCCTCGCTCAGGGGCAGGCGCTGTACCTGGACCTCATCGCCGAAGGTGATGAGCTGGACCAGGTAGCGCTGGGGCACGAAGTTGTTGGTGCGGACGAACCCCTCGGCCTGCCAGCCGTTCTCCCCGCCCTCCACGTCGTCGAAGAAGCCCAGCTCCGGGATCTGGATATCGTCAATAGCCCAGCCGGGGTAGTTGAGGGCGTCGTCCTCGACGTACTCGAAGCGGAGCAGGATGGGTTGGCCGGCGTAGGGGGAGAGGTCAATCACCTCCTCGATCCAGACGGGGCCATCGCCGCTCTTGCCGGTGTAGGCCCAACCGAAGCTGTTGCCGTTGGGGTTCGTATCGGTGCTGGAGGGGCCGCGCAGGATCTCCCAGCGTTTCCCACCGTCGGTGGAGACCTCCACGTAGGCGTAGTCCCAATCCTCCTCGATGTCATACCAGGTCCAGAAACGGAGGGTGGCCTTCTCCAGACCGGTGAGGTCGAAGGCCCGGGTAAGCCGCATATCAGCATCGTCCCCCCGGTTGGAGTACCAGAAGTAGTCGCCGCTGTGGGGATCGGTGTTGAGCAGCCGGGTGCGGGTGGCTCCGATGAACTCTACCACCAGGTCCCGATCCCCCTCTAGCTCGATGTAGTCAGTGGCATACTGGGCCACGTCGCTAGTCTGTTCCACCGGATAGCGGTCGTAGCTCTCCTCGGCCCAGAAGCCGGGGGGATCAATCTCCTCGTAGCCGAAGCGGCCCTCACCCAGGCGGGGATCATCCAGGTAGTTGGCCACCACCCAGTCGGCGAAGAGGTCCTCGAAGGTGATGCCGGTGCCCAGCTCGGCCAGGACGGCGTCCACCGCCGCGATGCCGTTCTCGGGATGGGCGACGAGGGCGCGGGTCGCCTCCTCACCGAAGCGGTCCAGGAAGTAGGCGGTGAAGAGGTAGGCCGCGCCGTAGTGAGCCGAGCGGGTTTCGTCATCGGACCAGGTGTTGAGCTGGGTGTCAGGGTTTAGAGCAAAGGTGTATTCGCTCCCACCGGGGTCGAAGCCGGTCAGGTAGGAGGCCAGCTCCGAGAAGCCCTCGTTGATCCAGGTGTCCTCGTTGCGGTCGTTGTACCAGTGGATCATGTGCTGGAACTCGTGGGCAAGGGTGCCCAGGTAGAAGTCAGAGCCGACCTCCATATTATCGGCGTTGATGTAGAACATTTCCATTTCGTTGGAGTCGGCGTGGACCTCGTCGGGGAACTCGTCGGCGCTGGAGTAGTAGCCGGCCACCCAGCTCCCCAGGTCGCGGGCGTGGAGTACGCTCAAGTGGGGGTCACCGTCTACGCCCGGCGACCACTCGCTGCCGAAGAACTCGTGCTCGACGGGGTAGATGCGCTGCTCGAAGGTGTCCGCAGCCCGGGCCAGCCGGCGCTCATCCACCTCGACGCCCTCCTCGACCCACATGTAGAGGTGGTCGGTCTTGTAGACCAACTCGGCGGTGATGGTGCGGGTCTCGAAAGTGTCCTGATTGGAGACGCGGAAGGTGCGCCGGGTTCCCACGGGGTAATCGGCGGGCGTGGTGTTGACCACGCGCGGCGTGTTGGGGTCCAGCCCCTGGAGACGGATGGCCAGTTCCAGAAGGTCACGCATAGGGATTTCGGCCTGGTCCAGGGCAGCCACGGTCTCCCAGTCGGCCGGCTGCACCGGATCGCGGGGGATGGAGACGTCGGGAGGCAAGGTGGGTGGCGGCTCCGTGGGTGGCGCGGTGGCGGTCACCCCTGGCGACGGTGTGCCCTCCTCCGACGGTGGGGTGAGCCCGGGCTGGAGATCACCCGGACGGGAAGGGGTCTGCTCGACGGGCCGGGTCGCTGTGGGAGGGGGCAGCGGGGTCTGCACTTCCGTAACCATCCGACAGCTCAACGTGACCAACAACCACAACGTCAGGAGAACCAGGGTTTTTCGCTTCGACATAGGCGTTCCTCGTACTGCGTGCTACGTGCTGCCTGGGTAACTGTTCACCCTCCCGCAGGTTAGGCGTGTTTCCGACGCGAGACCGTGTTTCAAATAGCCCGTCGAGGCTGAAAACGCCCTCGACCGGCGACCTGCAGGAGGGTAGGCTGATAGATACCCGCCTGGCGCGTTGCCCAGAGCATATGTGTGGGTTTGGTAAGGGGATTGTACCTTAAGCAGGCGAGGAGGGCAAGGGGGGTAGCTTCGGAGGCCAAGGGCAGCTTGACAGGAGGGCGGTTTTGGGGATAATAGCGGCGTAGTGGCGTAGCGGCACAGCGGCGTAGTTGAGGAGGGATGATGACCCTGCGGCGATGGATGGGGGAGATGGCGGTGCTAGGGAGCCTGCTGGCGGCGGCGTTCTTGGCCCGGCCGGTCCAGGCCCAGGACCCGATCACGACGCTGCTGGGGATGATCAACCAGGCCCGGGTGAGCCAGGGGCTGCCGCCCTATGCGCTGAACGAGGCGTTGACCCGGGCAGCCCAGCGCCACGCCGAGGACATGGCAACCTACAACTTCGTAGACCACACCGGCTCCGACGACTCCAGCGCCGTAAGCCGCATCTTGGAGGCCGGCTACGGCGTCTACACCTTCGGCCCGGTGGTCGGAGAGAACATCTACGGCGGGGTCGGCGGCCCGGACGTCCCTTTCACCTGGTGGATGAACTCCTCGGTGCACCGGGCCAACATCCTGCACGAGAAGTACCGAGAGATCGGCATCGGGGTGGCTGTGGGGAGCAACGGCTGGACCTACTGGACGCTCACCTTCGGGGCCCAGCCCAACGTGCTGCCCGTCTTCATCAACGATGGGGCCGGCATCACCGACAGCCCCCAGGTGACGCTGACGCTGACGGAGGAGAAGATCGCCCCCCAGGGGGACGGGCTGGCCATCGGGCAGCCGATCCAGATGCGGGCCAGCACCCAGCCGGACTTCCCCAACGCCGAGTGGCAGCCCTGGGCAACCCGGGTGCCTTTCACGCTGGAGCCGGTCGCCGGCCCCCAGACGGTCTACGTCCAACTGCTGGATGCCCAGGGGCGGACCTCCCTGACCTGGGCGACGATCACGCTGACAGAGGAGGGCGCGAAAGCGGCGGCGACGCCCTCCCCCGCACCGACGACGCCCGCCCAGCCCTCACCGACGCCCATCGGCGAGAC
>WFUY01000088.1 GCA_015484715.1 Thermoflexales bacterium
GGTGGAACCACGAGACGGCGGAGCGCGACCTGCGGCTCATCCAGGAGGCCGGCTTCACCTGGGTGAAGCAGAACGTCGGCTGGCGGGACATCGAGGGGATCGTCAAGGGGCGGCAAGACTGGTACTTCACCGACTGGATCGTGGACCAGGCCGAGGCCCACGGCCTCAACCTCCTCTTCCGGCTGGACCATCAGCCCTTCTGGAGCGGCTGGTACAACAACGGCCCACCGGAGAACCTCCAGGACTTCGGCGACTTCTGCGGGGCCATCGCGGCCCGCTACCGGGGACGGGTGAGGGCCTACGAAGTCTGGAACGAGCCCAACCTGGCCCGGGAGTGGGCCGGCCGCCCGCCGGACCCGGCGGAGTACACGGCGCTCCTCAAGACCTGCTACGTGGCGATCAAGGCGGCCGATCCCGAGGCCATCGTCATCTCGGCCGGACTGGCCCCCACGGGAACCGGCCTCCCCATCGCGATGCCCGATGAGCAGTTTCTCATCGGGATGTACGAGGCAGGGGCAGCGCCCTACTTCGACATGCTGGGGCTCCACGCCCCTGGCTACAAGGCCCCCCCGGAGCTCTCCCCGGACGAGGTCGCCGCGTCGCCGGAATACGGCGGGCAGCGCTTCTTCGCCTTCCGGCACGTGGAGGATATGCGGGCCATTATGGAGCGGTACGGCGATGGCGACAAGCAGATCGCCATCACCGAGATGGGCTGGACCAGCGATCCTCGTCCCGACTCCCCCTACCACTGGCATGCGGTGACCGAGGAGCAGAAGGCCGACTACCTGGTGCGGGCCTTCCGGTACGCCCGGGATCACTGGCGGCCCTGGGTAGGGCTGATGGTGGTCGCTTTCCTGGGCAACCCCTACTGGACGCCGGAGGACGAGCAGTACTGGTGGGCCATCACCGAGCCAGGAAATGGAACCGAGGTGCGCCTGCGGCCGGCCTACGAAGCCCTGAAGGCGATGGAGAAAACGACATCCCCCCAACCGTAGGCATTTTGTAACTGTTCACCCTCCCGCAGGTTAGGCGCGTTTCCGACTCGAAACCGTGTTTCAAATAGCCCATCGGGGCTGAAAGCGCCCTCGACCGGTGACCTGCGGGAGGGTAGGCTGAATAGATACGGCAATTTTAAGGCTGGGACCCCCAAAACCGCTTGTCCCCCCTTTTCCCCCGTGGTATAATGTTAGCCCATTTGGGTTGCCCCCATATGTTGGGGTAAACGGTTTCGTATCCCCTATATGTGGGGGTGTCTTCTTCTTGCATTCTCCGCTCTCCTCGAGTTCGATCGTTCGACGTTACAGCGCAGAGCCCTCTGGGGGACCGGGTAGACGGTCCCCAACGTCCCTCTGGACTTGAACGCCCCACCGGAGGGACTCCTTCTATCCTCGGCCCAGAACCCGGGGCCGAAGCGCTGGATGGCGATCTCTGCCTCGCTTGACCCGATCTGGACCTCTCTTCCAGGCTTAGAGGTCGGAAACAGGTCTTGGCGATGGCGAGCTGGGCTTTGAGGGGGCGTCGAAGGGGGAACGTATGCAATGTCCTTACTGCGGCCATACCCGTACCCGCGTTGTGGATACCACCCGGGCCTCCCGGGGGGGGATTCGTCGGCGACGGGAGTGTCGGGCCTGCGGCCGGCGGTTCAGCACAATGGAAAGGCCCCTGCTCGCCCTGCGGGTGGTGAAGCGGGACGGCCGGCGGGAGGCCTTCGACCGGGAGAAGCTGTTGCGCGGCATCCGCATCGCCTGCGCCAAGCGCCCTGTCGCCACCGAGGCCATCGAGGGGCTGGTGGACCGAATCGAGGCGCGGTTGGAGCGCATGGGCCGGGCCGAGGTGGACGCCCGGGTGATCGGCGACCTGGTGATCGAGGGGCTCAAGGAGCTGGACAAGGTAGCCTACATCCGGTACGCCATCGTCTACCTGGGGCTGGAGGACCTGGAGGCGGTGCGGGCGGAGATAGATCGGTTGTTGCAGGAGAGCGAGAACAACTCGCGGTTGTCGTAGTGGCTATCGGAATCCACGAACAAGAGGAGGTTCTCTGATGGCTGTAGCAGAACGCGAACGGCAAGGGCGTCAGGACTCCGGTGTACAGGATCCTCTGTTAGACATCTCCATCCCTCTCTCCGAGAACGCGCTGGCCGTGCTGAAGCGCCGTTACCTGCGCAAAGGGCCCGATGGCAAGCCGGTGGAGACGGTCGGGCAGATGTTCCGCCGGGTGGCCCGCCACGTGGCGGCCGTCGAGGCCGAATGGGGCGACGACCCGGTGGCCGCCAGCGAGACGTTCTACCGCTTGCTGACGGAGCTGCGCTTCTTCCCCAACTCGCCCACCTTCACCGGCGCGGGGACCCCTCTAGGGCAGCTGGCTGCGTGTTTCACGCCGGATATGCGTGTTGTCACAGCGCACGGTCTTAAGCGTATTGCGGACTTAGAGGTCGGGGATCAAGTCCTTACGCACCGGGGCCATTTCCGTCCGGTGACTGAGACGATGCGGCGCTACTACGAAGGTCCTCTGTACCACATCAAAATCAAGGGGATAGGCGTGACCCTGGAGGTCACTCCCGAGCATCCTATCCTGACCTCGCGGGGATGGGTGGAAGCTCAAGACTTACAAGCGGGTGACTGGGTAGCCATTGGGACCCCTCGGGGAGAGCAACCGGCACCGATGTTCGACTTGGCCCAGCTAGCCTACAACCCCGAGTGGGAGGTAGAAACCCAGGGAGCATCCATCCGCGCCCGCCGGCCTGCTACCTATCAGCGGGCGATCTACGGTATCTCCCTGCCGGAGCCTAATCATCGTTATGTACGGAAACACATCCGGCACCGTGAGGATGGGGTCTTTTTCCAAGTCAAGCATGTTGAAGCGACCCCTTACGTCGGCTTGGTGTACAACTTGGAGGTGGATGAAGACCACACTTATGTCACCGAAGGTGTAGTGGTACATAACTGCTTTGTAC
>WFUY01000089.1 GCA_015484715.1 Thermoflexales bacterium
GGCTCAAACAGATGGCCGGCACGCCTGTGGCCCGTACCCTACCGGTGGTGATGGCCGAACGGCTCAGCGATGGGCTGGCGATGTTGCTGTTGGCCTCCGCCGGCATCCTTGCCTATCCGGCCTATCGTCCCCTCTTCGCCGTCGTCCTGGGGGTGTTGGGGGCGGGCATCCTGCTCGTTCAGGCCCGGCCTCTGGCCTTGCGCCTGCTGATGCTGTTGGAGCGGCTGCCCCTGGTCGCCCGCTTCGGCCACAGCCTGCGGGCCTTCTACGAGAGCAGCTTCCGCCTGCTCCGCCTGCGGCCCCTCCTGCTGGCCGTAGGGCTGGGGACGATCTCCTGGGCCGGCGAGGGGGTTGCCTTCTACCTGGTGCTGGTCGGGTTGGGGCTATCGGCCTCTCCAACGTTGCTCTTTCAGGCCATCTTCATCCTGGCCTTCTCGACCATTATTGGTGCGGTCTCAACGCTGCCCGGTGGGCTGGGAGCGGCTGAGGTGAGCTTGGGCGCGATGTTGCAGCTTCTGGTTGGGCTGGAGCGAGGGCTGGCTGGCACGGCTACCCTGATGATCCGCCTGGGCACCCTCTGGTTCGGTGTCCTGTTAGGATTGCTGGTGCTGGCCCGGTACCACCGTCAGCTCTTCGGCGCGAGGGGAGTCCGTGGAGGCCGATGAGGCTTCTGCGTCTCACCCTCTTTGGGTTGAGTGGCTTTGCTATCTGCTGAACGGGAGGTGACTTATGACGACGACGGAACAACCCCAGCATTTCCCCTGTCCCCAATGTGGAGCCGAACTGAACTGGGACCCATCTAGCCGGACCCTCTCTTGTGACTTCTGCGGCTACCAGCAGGCGGTCGGAGCCGATGAGCGCCCCGAGGATTTCGCCCGGCCCGCCATCAAGGAGCGCGACCTCTTTGCCTTCTTGCAGGAGAGCCAGGCGCAAAAGGCCCATGGTTATGGGGTGGAGACGAAGTCGGTCAAGTGCGAGAAGTGCGGGGCGACGGTGAGTGTGGATCCCAAGGTCACTTCGACGGAGTGCCCTTTCTGCGGTTCCAATCTGGTGCTGGAGCAGGCCCCCGACGAAGCCCTCATCCGGCCGGAATCCCTCATCCCCTTCCAGGTGGACCGGGAGACGGCGGTGCGCCGCTATCGGGAGTGGCTGGGCAAGGGGTGGTTCCATCCGGGTGACCTGAAGAAGCGGGCCGGCCAGTCCCGCATCTACGGTGTTTACCTGCCTTTCTGGACCTTCGATGCCCACGCTTCTTCGGATTGGCGGGCGGAGGCGGGCTATTACTACTACGAGACGGAGACCTACTGGGCGACGGAGGATGGCAAGCAGGTGCAGAAGACGCGCCAGGTGCGCCGGACGCGCTGGGAGCCGGCCTGGGGACGTCATGAGCAGTTTTACGACGATGTGCTCATCTATGCCACCCAGAGCGTCGAGCCCAAGCTGCTGGAGCGTATCTACCCCTTCGACACCAGCAAGCTGGTCCCCTACGATCCCCGCTACCTCTCCGGCTGGCAGGCGGAGCAGTACCAGATTGGACTGGAGGAGGGCTGGAAGCTGGCCGAGAAGCGGATCAAGGACAAGGAACGGGATGCTTGTGCCAAGCAAGTGCCGGGGGATACCTACCGCAACCTGCAGGTCAGCACCCGCCTTTCCAAGGTGACCTTCAAGCACGTGCTGCTGCCGGTTTGGATCGCGTCTTATCCCTATAAGGGCAAGGTCTACCGCTACTTGGTCAACGGCCAGACGGGGAAGATCTACGGCGAGAAGCCCATCAGTTGGATCCGGGTGGCCATCGCCGTCGTGGTGGTGCTGATCATCCTGGCCATTGTGGTCTACTTCCTCACACGCGGCGGCGGAGGCGGCAGTATGGGCTGGTTGCTGCTGGGGGCTGTCTGAGGACGTGATGAGGTGTAGGCTGTCCCGACGGTAACAACAGCTATGGAGACCTGGCGAGTAGAGCTTCACGCCCACACGATCTACTCCCGGGACTGCCTGGTGACCCCGGAGCAGATTGTCGCGGCCTGCCGGCGGAAGGGGATCCACCGGATTGCCGTTACCGATCACAACACCATCGCCGGCGCTGTGCGAGCCAGAGAGCTGGCGCCGGCGATGGTGATCGTAGGCGAGGAGATCATGACGACGCAGGGGGAGTTGCTGGCCTTCTTCGTCAAAGAAGAGGTGCCACCGGGTCTCTCCCCCCAGGAGACCATCGCCCGGCTTCGGGCCCAGGGGGCGGTCATCAGCGTCTCCCACCCCTACGACCGGCTGCGCAAGGGGGCCTGGCGGGAGGAGGACCTGCTGACCATCATCGAGCAGGTGGATGCGCTGGAGGTCTTCAACGCCCGCTGCATCTTCCCCTCAGACAACGCGCGGGCGCTGGCCATAGCCCAGCGCTATGACCGGCTCCAGACTGTCGGCTCCGATGCCCACACGACGCGGGAGCTGGGCCAGGCGCTGGTGGAGATACCTCCCTTCAACGGGCCGGAGTCCTTCAAGGCGGCCTTGGCCCAGGCCCGCTTCCATACCCGCCTTAGCTCTCCGTTCATCCACTTCGCCTCCACATACGCCAAGTGGGTCAAGCGGCTTGGAATCGGGTATGGAATCCGGTAATTCCTCCCCCTGACGATCTCATCCGTGTTGATTGCGCACCCACGCCTCTTCCGGCTGTAGGGCCTCGTGGCCGGCCGGTCGGATCTTGCGGTAGACCTGCTCCGGCGCGGCGATCTCCCCTTCCACCGTCAGCAGGCGTTGCAAGGAGATCCCGAAGAGCCGCTCATTTTCCTCCAGGTAGGGCCGGATGAGGGCCCAGTCCTCGGCCTCCAGCGGGGCGAAGGCCCCCCCGTTGAGCTGGTCCTCGGTGATCCGGCGGTAGGGGTCTCGGATGTAGATGGCCCCTCCCGAGGCCAGCGAGAAGAGGTTGCCCCCCGGATAGGGGGTCTCCAGGTCCAGGAGACGACCATCCTCGTCGAAGGTGACGCCGTTCAGGATGACGAAGCCGCCCCCGTGGAGCGGGTCGCCGGCCATAAAGGACTCAGCCAGGTAGTCCAGGCAGGTGCCGTTGATGACGACGCGAGGCCGGCCCACGGCGTTGATCAGCGGCCGGCCGGCGGCGTTCCCCAGCACGTAGACCTCTCCGCCCTTGGCGGCGTACATAAAGGTCTGGCCCACGTCCCCGTGCACAACCAGCTTCCCCCGCTTCATAATCTGGGCCAACTGGTCCTGGGCCGTCCCGTGCACGACGACCTCGGCCCCGTCAATGCCCGAGGCCAAGTAGTCGCCGGAGAAGCCGTAGACGTCCACCCGCACGCCGTCGGAGTTGGGCCCCAGCCCGTTGGCGATAAAGCGGTGACCTCGCGTGTGGACGACGAGGAAGCGGCGGAACCCTCGCCGGTGCATCGCCACGATCATCCGGGCCAGGGACCCCTCTCCCTCCGGCGGGTAACCCCGGGCATCTATCACCAGCACCTGATCGGGATGGAGGGGTTCCGGCTGGGGGCCGTCGCAGCCCATCCAGACGTAGCCCTCTGAAGGGGCGCGACGGATCGCCTCCACCACGCCGGCGAAGCTCTCGTCCAGCAGCGAGAGCAGGCCGCTCCGCTTCATCGAGCCCGTCGGGTAGTGGCGGTCCATCAGCAGCGAGAGCAGGCGGATGGTCCAGGCCCGCCCCTCGTCGTCGGTGGCCCGGTGCTCCAACGCCTCCAGGAAGCGGAGCAGGTCGGGGTAGTCCCAGGTGGGGATCCGCCGGCAGAGCCGGGTGAAGGCGTCCTCCGGGGAACCATCGAGGTCTGAGAGAGCTGAGGGGGCCACCGGAGCGCCGGCGATGGCCCCACCGCCGATGGGCCAGGGCGTGGGCGGACGCTTGGCGGGGTCCGGCGCAATGGCCCGTCCGAACTTGTCGGTGCAGCGGAGCGAGGCTGAAGCGCCGTTGGGCTGCACTGTGAAGATGAAGGCCCCGCCATCGGTGTGGCTGCCCCCGCGTGCGTTCCAGTAGAGGTCGGCCCGGGACCAGAAGCGGGGGTCCTCGGCCGACAGGCTCTCCAACGCCGCGTCAATGGCCTGCTTCTCCGAGGCGGCGAAGCCGATGGCCTCGTGCCCCTGCTGGAGGGCGAAGACCTGGGGCCGGAGCATCGAGGTGTCGGTGATGCCGATGAGCCGGTAGGCCCGCTCGTTGGGGTCCGACTGGGCGATGAGGAAGAACCAGGGGCCGTCGGGGGAGCCGTGCATATGGACGGTCTGGAGCATCCGGTAGACCCGCTGTTTCTCCGGCGGCAGCAGCGTGAAATCCCGTTCCGTCGTGGGGGCCATCGCCTCGATGACGTACTCCAGCGGGTAGCCGTAGAGGC
This sequence comes from Thermoflexales bacterium, assembly GCA_015484715.1. GTDB lineage: Bacteria > Chloroflexota > Anaerolineae > S140-20 > S140-20 > S140-20. Next base: position 4,344 of record WFUY01000089.1, read on the forward strand.
GGTGGTGGACGTCGAAGACGAGGACGGCGACCTCCGTGTCGGTCAGGAAGAGGGGGTAGACCCCGCGCTGGGCCAGGTAGGCGGTGATGGAGGCGTAGTTGGCGAAGTCCCCGTTGTGGACCAGCGCCTCGTGCATTCCGATGAAGGGGTGAGCGCCGCCGGGATGCCAGACCCGCCCTTTGGTGGGATAGCGGTGGTGGCCGATCCAGACGTGGGCCCGCAGGTCCTCCAGGCGGTAGTAGCGGATCACGTCGTCGCCGTAGCCGACCATCTTGAGCACCAGCAGGTTCTTGCCGTGGGAGAGGACGAAGGCCCGCTTCTCACCGGTGGAGGAGTAGAAGGTCCGGTTGAGCCGGTAGCTATTCTGGTAGACGATCTCGTCCTCGACGGTGGTCCGCTCCCGCTCGCTCAGCCCCTGCTGCTGGAGGAAGCGCTCCCGCACCTGGGGCCGCACCCGCCCGAAGTAGCAGACGACCTCCGGCGGCGGGACCTCCAGGCCGGGGATGGCTCGGAAGTCGGGCAGGGTAGGGATGGGGAAGATGTGGTCCACGGCGAACACGGGCTCCACAAAGGACGATTCCACCTGACCGCGCACCGCAGGGTCCAGGTAGGCGATGGTCAGCAGGTAGTCCTGCTCCAGCACCTCCGGGGAGATGTCGAAGAAGCGGGGGTCCAGCCCCACGGCGGCGATGCCGCCCCCCTTGCCGTTGCCCCGGTTGCGCATCTGTCGGAGGGATTGCAGCAGGTGCCGACCGGGGATGGGGACGCTGGCGGCGATGCCGATCACGCCACACCCGCCCTCGGCGTCCTCTTTGCGCAGTGGGGGAAGGTCCGGCCCCGCCAGCGTCCGTCGTGACCTGATCAACGCCTCAACGATGCTTTGCCTGCTCACTGCCTCGCTCCTGTTCCGCTTGCATCACGCGACACGCAACGCGCGACACGCTTCACGCATCCCGTCTCTCGTACCGCAACAGGTCCCGCCGGCCCCGCAGGTCGCGCACGCTGCGCAGCCCCAGCCGGCGCAGGATCCCCTGAAGCTGCTGCTGGAAGGACCGGTAGAGGTTGCCGATCCGCTCGGCGGCCCAGTCGGGGTCCACCAACTGGGAGAGCTCCGGGTCCGTCGTCGTCAGCCCGAAGGGGCATCCTCGCCCTCGCTCGCAGTTGCTACAGCGAGTGCACCCCAGGGCGATCAGCTCGGTGGTTCCCAGGATGCAGCCGTCGGCCCCCAGGGCGATGGCCTTGGCGACGTCGTGGGCGGTGCGGATGCCGCCGCTGGCCATCACGACCACCTCGTCCCGGATGCCCTCCTGCTCCAGGAAGCGGTGCACTTTGGGGATGGCCAGCTCGATGGGCATGGCGATGTTCTTCTTGGCGATCTCCGGGGCCGCGCCCGTGCCGCCGTAGCTGCCGTCCAGGTGGATGATGTGGGCACCGGCGTAGTAGCTCCCCACGGCGACCATGTCCACGTCGGTGGGGGTGGAGACCTTGACGGAGACCAGGGCTTCTGGGTTCATCGTCTTCACCCAGTCAATGTGCTTCTTGTGGTCCTCCACCGAGTAGACGCTGTGGAAGGGGAAGGGGGAGAAGAGGCTGACCCAGGGAACGCTCTCCCGCATCTTGGCCACGGCGACAGTTGCCTTGTCGCCCAATAGGTGGCCACCTAGGCCGGGCTTGGCCCCCTGGGCGTACTTGAACTCAACGATGGGGGCCCACTGGACCGTCTCCTCCCGCACGCCGAACATCCCGGTGGCGATCTGGGTGATGACGTGATCCCGGTAGGGGATCAGGGAGTCGGGATAGCCGCCCTCGCCCGTGCAGGTGAAGGTCTGCCACTGCTGGGCGGCCTTGGCCCGGGCCACCATCACCTGCTCGCTGATGGAGCCGAAGGACATTCCGGCTCCGTACCAGGGCACCGGGATCTCGATCCGGCGGTCATAGGGCCGGCGGTTCAGGGGGATGGAGGTGTCCACCGGCTCCTCCTCCGGCAGCCACTGCTCCGGGGGCAGGAATTTGAAGTCGAGGCGGTCGAAGCCGCCGCCGGAGCGCCCGACCCGGTACTCCAGCCCGTTGTCGGGAGGGCGGCCCGTCTCGGCCTGCAGCCAGGTGGCCAGGATCAAGTCGGCCGTCCAGCGGGCGTCGCCCAGGGCCGGCGGTCGGTCGAAGGCCAGCGTGGGCCAGAGGTGGAAGCCCCGTCGTAGCGCCTCCACGTGCTTCTCGATCACCAGTTCCTCAGCCGTCTTGCCGGTCAGGTCCATCTCACGCTCCATAGCCCTCAATCCCTGCAAAGGCTTCACGCTCCAGGTCCTGCTGGAACATAGCGCGGCCCAGTTCACCGCGCAGCCGTCGCACCTCCCGCAGCCCCATTGCACCCAGGATCTCCAGGAGTTGGTCGCGCCAGGAGGCGACCAGGTTCTTCAGCCGCTGCACCCCCCAGGTCCTCTCCAGCCGGGGGAAAGTGACGCGGGCCGTCTTCCGGTCTACGCATTCCCCCTCAAAGCGGGCCTGGAGGGCTACCCAGAGGGCGGTGTCCAAGGCGACGGCGTCCAGCCCGCTGATGATCGCCTTGGGGACGTGCTCCGCCATGACGATGCCGCCGCTGCCGATGAGCGTCACCTCCTCGCGCCGGCCCCCCTTCACCAGCCGCCAGTGGGTCTCCTGGATCAGGTCCATAGCGAAGCGACCATCCACCTGTCCGTGGTAGTTGGCCTCCAGGTGGAAGAGGCGGACGCCCCGCTCCACCAGCGGCATCAAGTCGCTGCCCAGGGGTAGACGGACGGCGATGAGGCTGTCGGGGAAGCGCTGGCGCAGGACCCGGTAGCGGGTCTCGTCCCATCCCTGCAGCATCAGCATCGGCGGCGGGTCGGAGAGCCTTTCCAACCCGTCCAACAGGGAATCGTCCCCTGGGCTGATCCAGGGGACGATGGAGGGGCCGCTCAGGGAGAGGCGGAGGGCCAAGTCCAGAGGGACGATGGCCAGCGTCTCGACTTGGCAGGCGGCTTCGGCGAGGATGGGGAGCAGTTGGGCCGCCGGAGCCGAGGCGGGTGGGGCGTCGAAGAGGAAGGGGACCTGAGTGGAGATGACGCGGGGCAGCGGGCCGGTCGGCTCCCCGCCGTTGTGGAACTCCAGGAAGGGGGGCTTCTCGCCCAGGTCCACCGCCGTGGAGATGTACTCCCGGCCGTGGATGCCGTCCCGCGTCGGGCGGACGATCTCCGACATATCGGTCCACATCCCGTCCCAGCCGGCGCCGCCGAAGGGACCCCGGTAGCCGGCGCCGCGCACGGGCACCCGCCCGGTGCGGGCCTCGTAGAGGATGGTGTCCACATACTCGGGCTTGATGTAGGCGTCGCCCAGCCGCGCTTGGTCAGGGTGGGGGAGGATCTGGACCACCTCGGGGTGCTCGACGGTGCAGCGGAGGCAGCCTACGCAGAGTTCTTCGCGGGGGGCGAGCCCGCCCACGGGCCGGGAGTAGACGCCGTAGACGCAGGGTCGGCTCAGGGCCACGCGGAGGTTGCCCCGGTGAGCGAGGACCTCTTTGAGCGCCATCGCCAGGAGGCGGTGCTTCTTCACCTTCACCCGGAAGCGGGGCGGGTGGGGGACCAGGTCCGGCGTCAGCCGGGTCTCGATGTGGTAGCGGTGGTAGGCAGGCATCACAGTCGCAGTCATTGGCCTCTTCCTGTTCCCGGATGTTCCCCAAAGCAGCGGGCCAGGCCTCTACGCCTGGCCCTCCGGTGGCACGGAAGTAGGGGCAGCGGTGCAAGGGTTGGTTGATGGGGGAAATATAGACCTTTTTGCGCAGTTTGTCAAGCCTCTTGCGCCCGGTGATTACCCATATCTTGGAGATAGGGTGAGAAATTCGTGGACGGCCTGCTACGGACCACTTTTCGCACTTTTTTCGATCCTACCCGTATGGTTTTGGCCGTTTCTGCGTTATAAAGGGTGAGAGAGAGGGGCAGGGAAGCCAATGACGAACGAAGCCGCTTTGCTGGAACGAGCCAAAGCTTACGATCCCGAGGCCCTGGCGGAACTCTACGACCGCTACGCGCCCAGGATCTACGCCTACATCTACCGGCGTCTGGGCGACGCTGCCCTGGCCGAGGACTTGACGGGCGAACTCTTCCTGCGGGTGTTGCGGGCCATTCGGAACGAGCAGACCTGGCGCGGCTCCTTCGTCGCTTGGCTTTACCGCATCGCTCACAACCTGGTGGTGGATCACCTTCGTCAGCAGCCGGCCCTGCCCCCTCTCTCCCTGAGCGACGCCTTGGTGGCTCCCGAAGGTGATCCCGCCACCGCCGTTGAAGCGATCCTGACCCAGGAGCGGCTTCGGACGGCCCTCGGCCTCCTCACGCCGGAGCAGCAGGAAGTCTTGGCCTTGCGCTTTGGCGAGGGGCTGACGGCCCGGGAGACCGCCCAGGTAATGCAGAAGACCACCGGGGCCGTCGAGGCCCTTCAGCGTCGCGCCCTGGCCTCGCTGCGACGCATCCTGGTGGGAGAGGAACGATGACCTCAACGAACAACAGCCTGGAACGGGAACTGAAGCAGTTCTACGCACAGGTGCCCCCGCCACCGGGAGGACTGGCCGCAGGCCGGGAGCGGCTCCTGGCAGAAGCAGCCCGCCTGAGGGCCCAGACTTCTGCCCTTTCTCTCCCCACTGCCCACACGACCGAGACACAACGACCCCAAGGGAGGTATAGGATGAAACTCTTTCTGGCTTACAAATTCATCGCCGCTGTGGTGGCGATTGTCATGGGAGTCACCGTGGTCGGTGGCGGAATCGCCTTCGCAGCCGCCGACAGCCTGCCGGGGGAACCCCTCTACCCGGTGAAACTGGCGGTAGAGGATCTCCGCCTGGCCCTGACGACCGATCCGGCAGAACGGGCAGAACTGATGATGGCCTTTGTCGCCGAGCGGGCTCAGGAGATGCAGCAACTGGTAGCTCAGGGGCGGCCGGTGCCGGACGAAGTGGTTGCCCGGATGGCCGATCAGGCCGAAGAGGCGATGGCCCAGATCGCCCAAGCCCGGCCGGAGCAGGTCACTGCCCTGCTGGAGCAGATGGTCGAGCGAACGCGCACCCAGCAGCAGGTGCTGGAGCAGGTGCAGGCTATCGCTCCGGAAGAGGCCCAGCCGGCGCTGGACCATGCCCTGGAGGTGACGGAGCGGGCCTATCAGACCGCTACAACCGCCCTGACCGACCCTCAGCGCTTCCGGGAGACCCACCGTTACCGTGACGAGGGGACGCCGGGTCCTCGCGGGGGTGAATCCCCTCTGCCGACCCCAGGGTTGCCCTGTGAAGAGTGTACACCGGAGCCGACGCGGGAGCGGGAGCACGAGGGAGGGCCTATGCCGATCACCTCTACGGTGACGCCGGGCTATCCCTGCGAGGA
>WFUY01000090.1 GCA_015484715.1 Thermoflexales bacterium
ACCCCAAACGGCGTACCGGCTCGATGACGTCGGGGCCGACCTCGTAGCAACAGGGGCCGATGGCCGGGCCGACGCCGGCCCACAGGTCCGCCGGCCGCGTGCCGAAGGCCGTGGCCATCCGAGCCAGGGCGGCGGGAGCTGCGCCGGCGACCAACCCCCGCCAGCCTACGTGCACCAACCCCACCGCCCGGCGCTCCCGGTCGTAGAGGAGCAGCGGAGCACAGTCGGCGAAGCGGAGCATCAGGAGCACGCCGGGCCGGTCGGTCACCAACCCGTCCGTTGCCCGCTGCACCGTTCCCCGATCTCCCTCCCCGACCACCTGCACGTGGTTGCCGTGCACCTGGTGGGCCGTGGCAACGGCTTCACGGGGCCAGCCCACTGCCGCCAGCGCCCGCTGGTGGTTGATCCGCACCGCCTCCCGATCATCCCCCACCGTATGGCCCAGATTCAGCGTGGCAAAAGGGGAACGGCTCACCCCACCCAGCCGAGTGAAGACGGCGTGGCTGAGGTCCGGTTCATCGGCCAGCCCTTCAAAACGGTAGTAGACCAGTCCGTTGCGGTTCACGCGGATCATCGTCTTCTCGGTTCCCTTTGTCCTTGGGGAGAGAGGTTAGAGGACAGGCGCATCGTCGTCGGCGGGTTCGATCAGGTTGTGTTCTCTCAGGATCTGGAGCACCTGATCCCGCGTGGAAGGGGGGGGACGGTGAGGGTGCGGGGGGGAGTCGGACGTTTCAGGACCCCAACCGTAGCGGGCCTCCAGCGTCCGCCGGATGTCGGCCATCCCTTCCTCGAAGTTGGGATAGGCCAGCCAGGCCAAGCTCAGGCCGAAGAGGGCACCGGTGATGACGCGCAGGTACCAGGTGCTCTCCCGGACGGGGAGGAAGGGGAGGAGGTAGCTCAGCATCTGGCTGCCCCCATCGGCGGCGATGGGGAGAATGCCGATGAGGAAGAAAAGGCGGAGGGAGGGAGGGGCGATCCGTCGGCGATGGCGCAGCAGGGCGAAGAGGAGCCCACCTAGGAAGAGGGCTCCGTAGATGGCCACGTCCCGCTGGCACAGAGCCACCTTGTAGCCCATGGTCGCGTTGCCCACAAAACGCCGGGCTTCCAGCCAGTCGGCTGTTCCAACCAGGGCGGCGAATTCGTCTCGGGGGTAGACGACCTGCTGTCCGAAGAGGAACCAGGAGCGGAAGGCGAGTTGGTGGCAGAAGGGGGAGTAGACAGTGTAGAGGAGACGGGCCGGTCCGCTCCAACCCAGCTTCATCAAGAGGGGAGCCAGGAAGGGCAACCCTACGTAGAGCAGGGCCAGGCTGTTGGCCAGGGCCAACCAGTGCCGGGCCAGGCTGTAGATCAACCGTTGTAACGCCAGGACCAGGCGGTATTGGCGATTGGAGAGGGACTTTTCACGCCCCTCCCGCTGCTGGGGCTGGAGAGAGGGAGCGAGCTTATCCGTCCCCTCGGCCTTGGGTCTCACGCTTCGTCCTCGTCGCTTCCCGGTTCCTCAGCTTCCCGCCGAACCCGCTCCAGCATGCTCTGCCAGCTTTCGACATCCATGTGTCCATCTTGCACGATAGCCACACCCTTGTCCCGAGCCAGTCGGAGGACGTCGTCGGGCCAGTCCCGTCCGGCTGCCACCGGGAGAGCCAGGAGCCCCGTCCTGCGCAACACGGCTGCCCGCTCCAGGGCACGTGCTACGTCGGGTTCCTCAACCCGCCACGAAGCCTCCACGACCAGCACCACCGGTTCCCCTGTTGCCCGGAGTTTCCCACCCCATAGCAGGTCGCTGGCCAGGGCATGGAGATACTCTTCTTCGGAGATGCGACCGCTGTCCAACGCTTCTTGGAGGCGATCGGCCACGTCATTGGTGACATCTGTGCCGCGTCGCACCCAACGTCCGAAGATGCCGGCGGCACGTTGGCGGTAAAAGACCTCTCGGGCATCTCCCTTCAGGTCCCTTACATCCTTCTTGAGGATCTTGATCTCCTCCCAGATGCGCTTACGATCCTCGGCAGCTTCGGCGAAGCCCCGCCGACGCTCCTCGGCAGCCTCGGCGAAGCCCCGGGCCATCTCCTCCCGGATTCGCTTGCGGTCTTCGGCAGCCTCGGCGAAGCCCCGGGTCATCTCCTCCCGGATTCGCTTGCGGTCTTCGGCAGCCTCGGCGAAGCC
>WFUY01000091.1 GCA_015484715.1 Thermoflexales bacterium
AACGAGGGGCCTACCTGCGGTTCGGTGCAGTGGCCGCCCGCCCTCTACGAGGCCGCCTTCTCGGTGGGCGCGACGGACAGCGCCGGACAGATCGCCTCCTTCAGCAGCCGGGGGCCGGTGACGGTGGACGGGAGCAACCGCCCCAAGCCCGACCTCAGTGCGCCGGGGGTGGACATCCGCTCCAGCGTGCCCAAGGACAGCTACCAGGGCGGATGGAGTGGGACTTCGATGGCCGGCCCCCACGTGGCCGGGGCCGTCGCCCTGCTCTGGTCGGCCAGCCCCGACCTGCGGGGCCACGTGACGGAGACGGAGCGCCTCCTGCGGGAGACGGCCCGCCCGGTGGTGGACACCACCTGCGGCGGCGACGCCGACGGCCATCCCAACAACGTCTACGGCTGGGGGATCGTGGACGCTTGGGCCGCGGTCCGGGCGGTCGCGCCCGCCCTGGCCCTGCGCCTCACCGCCCGGCCGGCCTGGGTCCGACCGGGGCGTTCGCTCACCTACACCTTCGCCGTGACCAACACCACCGCCCTCACCCAGACCGGCTTGGTGTTGACGGACCGGCTTCCCCTCTCCGTCACCCTGGCCGCCGCTGCCCCGCCGGCATCCCAGGGAGGTGGGGTGGTCACCTGGACCTGGCCTTCCCTGGCCCCCCGATCGGCGGTGAGCGCCGCGCTGGTCGTCACCGTCGGCCCGGCGGCGCCGGGGACGCAGATCGTCAACGGGGCCTACGGGGTCAGGAGCACGACGGTCACCGAGACCATCACCGGGACGCCCGTCGGCGTCCTCGTCCCCTGGCCTGTCTACCTGCCTGTCGTCCTGCGCCCACCGGCCCGCTGACCCGCCGACCCGCTGACCCGTTGACTCGCTGACCCATCCACCCATCGCCCTGTCGCTATGCATCCATCAATCCCTCAACTGACCATCCGTGTTCCCACTTCTTCGGGATCCCCCACCGCCCCCCTGGCGGCCATCATCAGTGCCGGGGGGCCGCCCGACGATCCGCTGACGGCCTACACGGGCGTTGCCCGCAAGGCGCTGATCCCCCTCCTCGGTCGTCCGATGGTCCTCTACGTGGCCCAGGCGCTGGCCGAGTCGGCCCGGGTAGCCCACCTCATCATCGTGGGGCTGGAGCCGGAGGAAGGGCCGGCCTTCCCCCTGCCGGTGACCTACCTGCCCGACCGGGGGTCGCTCTTGGACAACCTCCTGGCCGGCGTCGCGGTCCTGCAGCGGCTCTATCCGGGCGCGGAGCGGGTCCTCTTCGCCGCGGCCGACATCCCCCTCATCACCGGCGAGATCGTCCGAGAGACGGTGGACCTCTCCCTGGCCTCCGGGGCCGACGCCTGCTACACCATCGTGCCGCGCCCGGTGATGGAGCGGCGCTTCCCCGACGCCCGCCGCAGCTACGTCCGGCTGCGCGAGGGGGAGTTCGCCGGTGGGGACCTCCATCTGTTCAACCCGGCGATCCTCCATCGGCGTCCGGCCCTCCTGCAGGCCCTGATGGGAGCCCGCAAGAGCGTTCTCCGGCAGGCCCGCATCATCGGCCTGGGGGTCTTGATCCGCTACCTCTTCCGCCGCCTGAGCCTGCCCGAGGGGGAGCGCCGGGCCCGGCAGATCCTGGGGGGGCTGCCGGTGCGCTTCCTCGTCAGCCGCCACGCCGAACTGGCGATGGACGTGGACAAGCCCCACCAGTTGGACCTGGTCCGGGCGGAGTTGGCACGGCAGAGGTCCGCCTAGGGCTTATCCAGGCTCGAGCAGCACCCAGATTCCCGAGGTCTCCGTGAGGCGATCTCCCCCTTGGGATGCCTGCAAAAAGGGGAGCATGTTGCCTCTCAGGGCCGCTTTCCAGACCTCAGGAATCTCCGAGGTCAAAGCGTTGAGGAGCCTCGGAGGTCCGCTTCTGCTTGAGCAGGACCACAGAATGTGGTAGAATACACCCAGCAGCACCAATTTCACACGTCACGCCTCATCCTTTCACGCCTTACGTTTCACGCCTTACGTTTCACGCCTTACGTTTCACGCCTTACGTTTCACGCCTTACGTTTCACGCCTCCCGCATCCCCCTTCCCGTTCCGGCGGGCAAGGAGCCCTGCTGCTGGAGAGAACGCGATGATCAGTGAAAGCCTGGCGATGGACATTTTGCTGGCCTTCGGGCTGGTGGTCGGGCTGATCATTGGGGCCCGAAGGCGCACGGTGACCCAGTTCTTCGTCCTTATTGGGGTGATCTTTGCGATCATCGTCGCCTCCGGTTTCTACCGGCTGATGGGGAACACCCTGATCCAGGGACTGGGCGAGATCGGCTTTCCCATCACCTGGCGCTCGGCCTACCCTTTTTCCTTTCTGGCGTTGACGCTGGCTGCTTACATTCTGGCCGAGGCGGTGATCCGGGCCTACATGCCCGGTGGGGCCATTCGTTCCCTCTGGGTGCTGGATAACCTCATCGGCGCGGGGCTGGGCGCGATGTGGGCAGCTCTGTGGCTGGGCGTTCTGGTGGGCACCTTCCAGTACGTGCTGGCTTACCAGGGAGCCTCTCTGCTGCCCTTCATCGCCCGCCTCTTCCGCCTGCTGGTACTCTTTGTGCTACGTTTCTTCTATCCTCAGGGTTTGCCGCCCATCTTCGACCCGCTGGTATGAGAACCGGCGCTTGATCGCTCCTGCCAGGTGGGCTCTTCCTAACGTCTAGGCGAGGGGTCTGGGCGAAGAGGCCTGCCTGTCCGGGACATTGTCCAAGGCCCCAGGATGCTCCCCTGGGCCAGCCCCCAGGAAGCAGTGCGTGGAGACAGCCCCGATGGGAGGCGGGCTGGCGCCCCCATCCACAGCCACGTCGAAGGAGGAGGTTCTGATGGCAAATCTGCACGGCGAGGTGTACTATCCGCCTGAGGAGGTCGTAGCCCGGGCCCACGTCCAGGATTGGGAGAAGCTCCTGGAGGAGGCCGCCGCGGACCCCGTCGCCTTCTGGGAGGCGCGGGCCAAGGAGTTGGTGGATTGGTTCGAGCCCTGGGAGCGGGCCTTCGACGACTCCAATGCGCCCTTCTACAAGTGGTTCATCGGGGCCAAGACGAACATCGTCCACAATGCCCTGGACCGGCACATCACCACCTGGCGGCGCAACAAGCTGGCCTACATCTGGGAGGGAGAGGATGGCACGCGGCGCACGATGAGCTACTACCGTCTCTGGCGGGAGGTGAACCGCTTCGCCGCCATCCTCAAGAGCATGGGCGTGGAGAAGGGAGATCGGGTGACGATCTACATGGGGCGGCTGCCCGAACTCCCCATCGCTATGCTGGCCACGGCCAAGATCGGCGCCATCCACTCGGTCGTCTACGGTGGTTTCAGCGTCGAGGCCCTGGCCGAGCGGATCGAGGATGCCCAGTCCCGCGTCCTCATCACCGCCGATGGCGGCTTTATGCGGGGCAAGATCGTCCCCCTCAAGGAGATTGCCGATGAGGCGGTCCGGCGCAGCCCCGTCGTGGAGCATATGGTCGTCGTCCGCCGCACAGGCCACGAGGTCAATATGGAGGTGGGTCGCGACTACTGGTACCACGAACTCTGCCAGCTCCCGGTGGCCAACGGCACCGTGGAGACGGAGGTGATGGATGCCGAGGATCCCCTCTTCATCCTCTACACCTCCGGGACGACGGGCAAGCCCAAGGGGGTGCTCCACACCCACGGAGGCTACCAGGTGGGCATCGCCACGACGCTCAAGTACGCCTTCGACCTGAAGGATGAAGACCGATGGTGGTGCGCTGCCGACCCCGGCTGGATCACCGGCCACTCCTACATCGTCTACGGGCCGCTGATCCTGGGGGCCACGTCCTTCATCTACGAGGGAGCACCCAACTACCCCTACCCAGACCGCTGGTGGCGGATGATTGAGGAATACGGTATCACCATCCTGTACACCGCGCCGACGGCCATCCGGGGGCTGATGCGCTTCGGCAACGCTTGGGTGAACCGGCACGACCTCTCCAGCCTGCGCCTGCTGGGAACCGTGGGCGAGCCCATCAACCCCGAGGCCTGGCGCTGGTACTACGAGGTCGTCGGAAAGGAGCGTTGCCCCATCATTGACACCTGGTGGCAGACGGAGACAGGCCACTTTATGATCACCCCGTTGCCGGTCACGCCGCTCAAGCCCGGTTCGGCCACCAAGCCCTTCCCCGGCATCCTGGCCGAGGTGGTGGACGAAGAGGGGAACCCGGTGGAGCCGGGCGTGGAGGGCAACCTGGTGATCAAGCACGCCTGGCCGGGGATGCTCCGCACCATCTACGGCGATCCGGAGCGCTACAAGGAGCAGTACTGGTCCAAGTATGCCAAGCAGGGCTACTACCTCACCGGCGACTCGGCCCGCAAGGACGAAGACGGCTACTTCTGGATCATCGGTCGGGTGGACGATGTGATCAAGGTGGCCGGTTACCGCTTGGGCACGGCCGAGATCGAATCGGCCCTGGTCAGCCATCCCGCCGTCTCCGAGGCGGCGGCCATCGGCGTCCCCGATGAACTCAAGGGGAACGTCATCCACACCTTCGTCATCCTGCGGGAGGGCTTCACGCCTTCGCCGGAACTGGAGGAGGAGTTAAAGCAGCACGTGCGCCACGAGATGGGTCCCATCGCCGTCCCGGCCAAGATCAACTTCGTCGAGAGCCTGCCCAAGACCCGCTCGGGCAAGATCATGCGGCGTGTCCTCAAAGCCCGCACCCTGGGGCTGCCCGAGGGCGACCTGAGCACGCTGGAGGACTAAGAGGACGTATCGCCCCCTTCCTCCTCTGCGCCGGGAGGGGGAAGGGGGCAACCGGCCCAATTAGTCGGGTGGTCGGATGGTCGCTTGGTCGCTTGGTCGCTTGGTCCACGGTCCTCAGTCCTCAGTCCTCAGTCCGCTGCTAAGCCGCTAGCCGCTATGCCGCTATGCCACCAGCCGCTACGCCGCTTGGCCCCTGCCCCTTGCGCCGGGGGCGGGATGATGCTACAATCTCCGGCATCGCCGATTCCGGGAGCAACACACCG
>WFUY01000092.1 GCA_015484715.1 Thermoflexales bacterium
CCCATATGGATCCCGATCCCCACCGCCAACCCCCACGCCTGCAGCCGCTCGCTGACCGCCTCCCGCAAACTGTGGGCTGCCGCCACCGCGTCGTCGGGATGGGCGAAACGGGTCAGAACGCCGTCACCGATGAAAGCGGGAGGGGAGCCCCCGAAGCGGGTGATGACCTCCTCCGCCACATCGTAGTACTCCTCCAGCATCCTCGCCACCGTCGCCGGTGACTCCCGCTCGCTCCAGGCGGTGAAGTTCCGAATGTCCATAAAGAGGATGGTGCGCCGAACCCTCTGGAGGGCCATCACCGAGGGGTCTTGCAGAGCCTGCTCGATCAGGTCGGCGCCAAACCCCCAGTCGGCGTACTGCTTGAGCTGACGGGCAGCCCGCTGCAAGAAGTGCGCATAACGGTCGGTCTGAGCCTCGGCGACCCCCAGCAGCAACCCCAGAAGACCACTGGCGATGAAGATGAACTGGTGATCCGAGGCCCTCAAGTAGTAGCCCAAGGTTGTCCAGGAGAAGGCCACCCAGACCTGCGGGGTGACCTCGGCGACGTAGTAGATAGTGGAGAAGAGCATCGCCCGGATCAGGCTCTGCAACACGATGAAGAACTGTCGCCAACGCACCCCATCGAAGTCCTGCAGGGCCTCCGTGAGCCCCATCAACAACCCAAACCCCCAGTAGACCCAGTGGTAGGGCAGGGCGAAGAAGGCCCACCCTTCTAGGGGCAGTTCGCTCAGGGTGTAAATCAGTGGACCGACCAGGTTGAAGGCCAGCCGCTGCCAGCCATGCCGCCGACGGCATCCCAGGCTGTAGGCCTGGACGAAAGCGGCGGCAAAGAGGAGATAATGGCTCGGCTCAAGCAGGTAACTGACCACCCCCTCACTGCTGATGGAACGGATGGCGTCGAAGAAAGGGAAGAGAGCGCTGTTGGTGACGAAGGCTCGTCCCACGCGCATCCAGCGCCCCCCCTCGATCTGCTCGATTAACCCCAAGGCGCGTTGTCGGCTCATTGTTCCAAGGTTCCTCCGGCCTCGCACTCCTGCCCGGTGCGCTATCCAACGGCCAAGCGGGTAAGGGCGAAGACCCGCTATCAATCGTCTCCTCGCTCGCCCTCTTCCTCTCGACCGGTGGGATGGCATTCCACACAGTTCTCGAAGTTTCGGATGCCCTCCTCCCGGTGCTCCTGTTCCACCTTAGCCGGGTCGTGCTCGTGGCAGTTGTAGCAGGTATAGGTGACGTAGTTGGCCGGATGGCAGACCTGGCACTCCACCTCGGTGCGGCTGCCGTGGTTCAGCGGAAAGGTGTGCTCCCGCAGGCGGGCCGGCGTCCACGCCTCCGTGCTGTGGCAGGCAGCGCAATCGGTGCCGAACTGCCCCCGATGGATGTCGGGCTCCTCGTGACAAGCCACGCAGTCCGAGGAGAGCCCCTTGAACTGACGGTTGACATGACAATCGGTGCAGGCCAGGTCGGCGTGGGCCCCCTCCAGAGGGAAGAGGGCGGCGTGGTCGAAGCCGGCCATCGCACCGGTGCCGTCGTGGCAGGAGAGGCAGTCCCGACCGAAGTCGGCCACGTGCTGGGTCGTAAAGCCCCGGTCTAGGTCCGCGTGGCAGCTTTCGCAGAGCACCTGGTCGAAGGCATAATCCGCCGAGGGGTGACAGTCGGCGCAGGTGAAGGGCTGCCCATCGGCTTGGCGGCGGTGGCGGATCAGGGAGAAGCCCACCTCCTGGTGGGGGAAATCGGCGATGGAAATGGCCGTGATGTTGGCCTCGCGCCCCCGGTGGTCTGTGTGGCAGAGGGTGCACCGGTCGGGGTTCTCCAGCCGCCCGTGGAGGCCGCCGTGGTCGGCGATCTGGTCCCGGACGTTGGTGTGGCAGGCGACACAGCGGAGGGGGTCAGGCCCCCGCCAGGGAGCGTGGCAGAGGGTGCACCGGTTCTCGAAATCGGCGTGGGAGCGATACCCCTCCAGGGGGGTGCCCCGGGAGCTGGCCGCCGTCACGGGACCGGGGCTGAAGAGTCCCCCACCGTTGAGCAGGGTATAGCCGAGGACAGCGACCAGGACGATGAAAGCGGCGATGAAGCCGGTCAGGGAAAGGCATCCCAGCGGTTTCTTCATCGAACCATCTCCCCTAGCTGTAGTAGAGCGCCCCGATGATGTGCAGGAAGGCGGCCGTGAAGAGGGCCATGCCCAAAGGGACGTGGATGGCATGCCAGAGGGCCATCAGACGACGCACGGCGACCAGGGAGAGCATCTGGCGCTGGAGTGCCCGGCGGCGGAGGAGGAGCCGCTCTAGTTCGGCGGCCTGCCGGCGGGTGATCCGGTCCAGGCGGGCCACCTCCCGCCGCCAGCGCCGCTTGTAGTCCCATTCGAGGAGCGCCCGCCCCAGCACGGCCAGCGGCCCACCGCCGGTGACGACGGGGAGTTCACTCATCTGGGTGGCCAGGGCTTGCAGTGGGGCAGGCCGGGCCTCCAGCCAGGCCTGAAGCTGGGCCTCGGCTTGACGGATGGCCGCCTCCAGTTGGGCCGCCTCCACCTCGGCCCCGGCGGGCGTGCGGGGCACCGCCGTGTAGATGTAGCGGCCGATGAAGCCGCTGGCGACGACCGTGGCCGTCAGCAGCATCGTCACGCCGGCCAGCCCGGCGAACTGGAAGCCGGTGTGCAAGAAAACCATGTAGGGGCCGACGATGCCCATAAAGATGTGTACCTGAAGCCAGGTCCGCATCCGCCCCCACCGCACCCGTCGGCTCCGCTTGCGCAGCGAGTAGAGGGTCTCCGTCGCCAGCATCATCAGGAAGCCGACGATGCCGATGCCGTGGCCGACAAGGGAGCTGGGACGGGGCGGCCCCAGCAGCACCAGGGGCAGGTAGACGGCGGTGAGCAGGAGGATGGCGATGAGGGCGGCCAATAGTTCGCGGTTGTGATCCATAGGCAACCTACCTCCCGTTCTGCACAAAGTGGCGAAGCACCTCGGCGATGGGGACGTGAGGGGACTGGAGCGCCGGCAGGATGGGGCCGATGTCCACCTGCTCCGCGATCAGGCGTTGGACCAGGGGCGAGAGGGTTTGGTCACCGACGATGACAGCCCCCACCAGCCGGTTGTCCTTGATGACCAGCCGCTGGCGGTTGATCTCGTGCTCGTCGTGGACGACCAGCACGTCGGGGATGCCGCGCCAGACCTCGCTGTCGCCCCGGGCGATGGTGACCAGGTCACCGTCGGGCTCCCGGCGGCGGCCCACCGCGCCGATGAGGGTCACGACCAGGCCGGCGAGCCGGGTGACGTTGAGAGGCACCCCCTTTCGGTAGACGGTGGGGACGCCGGCCATGTTGGCCCCGGCCGCGCGCCCCTGGGCCACGGCCACCGGCCAGAGCACGTCCAACTGGGCCTGGCCCGTCAGCGGGTCCACCACCTGGGCCACGTCGCCGGCGGCGTAGACGCCGGGCACGCTGGTCTCCAGCCGTTCGTTGACCAGGATGCCCCGGTCGGTCTGGATGGGGGTGTCGGCCACCAACTCCAGCCGGGGGCGGACCCCGATGGCGACGGCGACCATCTGACAGCGGAGGAGCTTCCCGTCCTTGGTCTCGACGGCGGCCACCTTGACGCGGCCCCGCCAGTCCTTCTTGCCCAGGATCTGGCCGATCTCCGTCCGGTAGTGGATCTGGACCCCCTCGTGGGTCAGGCGGCGCTCGATGAGGCGCGACTCCTCCGGCGTCAAGACGCTGCTCCAGAAGCGGTCCCGGCGCAAGAAGTAGTGGACGCGCACACCCTGGGCCCGCAGCCCCTCGACGATCTCCAGGGCGGTGATGCCACCGCCGACGACGACGGCTGTCTTCGCCTTGCGGGCCAGCCGGAGAATGCGGCGGGCGTCGTCCAGGTTGTCCAGCGTGACGACGCCCGGCAGGTTGGCGCCGGGGAAGGGAGGGGGCACGGCGGCCGCGCCGGTGGCCAGGAGCAGGGCGTCGTAGGAGAGCCGACGCCCGTCCTCCAGCACCACCTGCCGGGCCTGGAGGTCCAGGCAGACCGCCCGTCCGGTGACGCGCTCCAGCCCCAGCCGGTCCAGTTCCTGCTCGGAGCGGGGGAAGAGCTGGCTCTGGGGCAGCTCGTTGGTCAACAGGTAGGCGAGGCCCGGACGGCTGTAGTAGCCGTAGGGCTCCTCGGTGACGAGGGTGATGGTCGCGTCAGGGCAATGTTGGCGGATGGTCTCGGCGGCGCTGAAGCCGGCCGCCCCCATCCCGATGATCAGATGGCGGGCCATAGAGTGCTCTCAGAAGGTGTTGCTTAGGATACGCTCGAGGCTGTGGGGAATTTGCTCGAAGCGGAGGACGCCTCGAGGACAGCGGGCGACGCACTCGCCGCAGGTGATGCAGTGGCCGCCGTTCACCGGCTCTCCGCGCCAGGCGTGAGCCCGCACGTCAATACCCAGAGGACAGTTGAAGGAGCAGATGCCGCACTGGACGCAGCGGCTGGAATCGGGCACGACCCGGCCGGCGGCCAGCGCCTTGCTGCGACGCCTCTCGTAGTCGAACAGAGAACCCAGCAATCCCAACGGTTTCCTCTCCTCAGAGCCCTATCTCGAACCCCATCTCGCCCTTTCAATCTCATCCAATGCCCTCCAAATATACCACAGAAATGGGCTGTGGGAGGTTAAGTACCTGTTAAAATCTGGCTAACGCTGGGTTAAAGCGCCTTGCGTAGGCCTACGGATGGCACGGGTTTTGGGATAGGACACGGATGACACGGATAGAACGGATAGACACGGATTTCTTTAAAAAATTTGAAAGTATCCGTGCTTATTCGTCCAATCCCTGTCTATCCGCGTCCCATCCATTCATCAAAATATCCGGCGTTCCATCCCATCCCCTGTTGCCTTCTTCTCCTAGACGTGATAAGATAGAACACGGATGACACGGATACAACGGGTAAACACGGTCTTTTCGGAGAAAAGCATTCGTGCTCATCCGTCCCATCCGTGTTCATCTGTGTCCCATTGATAGAACACGGACGACACGGATGCTACGGGTAGACGCGGATTTCGGGATGGAACACGGATAGCACGAATACAACGGGTAAACACGGCCTTCTCGGAGAAAAGCATTCGTGCTCATCCGTCCCATCCGTGTTCATCTGCGTCCCATTCCTCTAGAAGGGGGCAGGAATGCTGCACCAGGAGACCACGGGGGCGATCATTAAGGCCTTCTACACGGTGTACAATACCCTGGGCTACGGCTTCTTGGAGAAGGTCTATGAGAACGCCCTGGCTCACGAACTGACCAAACTCGGGCTGAAGGTCGGTCAGCAAGTGCCCATCGAGGTGTACTACGATGGCCAACTGATGGGGAAGTATTTTGCCGACCTGGTAGTAGAGGGCCGCGTCATCGTGGAAATAAAGGCTGCTGAGCGCTTGCGCCCGGAGCACGATGCTCAGCTCCTCAATTACCTCAAGGCCACCAAGATCGAAGTGGGACTGCTGCTCAACTTCGGCCCCAAACCGGAATTCAGCCGTAAGATTTTTACCAATGACCGGAAAAGAGGACACAGAAGAAATAGAGGATAGAACACGAATGACACGGATGCAACGGATGGACACAGATTTTCTGGAAAAACACCTGGAAAGTACCGGTGTTCATCCGTCCCATCCGCGTTCATCCGTGTCCCATTGATAGACCACGAATGACACGAGCACAACGGACGGACACAGATTTTC